>CAZOCW010000007.1:0-11910 GCA_964578405.1 uncultured archaeon
AAGTTTCAACTGAACTCTTTATTGCTGCAAGAGGGCCAACTCCATCGTAAACCATTGCAGGAACAACAAAAATAGTTATTATTGCCCAAACTCCGCCTAAAAACCCAATCACTAAATTCATCACAAGCTTTCCAATCGGACCTAATTTTTCTGCAAAATTACTTAAAATATTTAAAATTAATCCAACTGTTGCTGAAACTAAACTCCAAGCAAGAATTAAATGAATTTTAGACAATGCAAAACCAATACTTTCAAAGAAAGTTGCATTTCCTCCTTCAAATCTTTTCTTTATTGTGTAAACTACACAAGTGTTGAAGAAAGTTGCAATAAATGCAAGACCTAAGTATAGTACAAATACTGCAATTATGTTAATAATTCCACCAACGGCTCCACCCACAAGCTGACTAATTATCCCTGAAACTATGAATGGGAAAACCATTGCGATGAAGAAAATAAATGAAAAAATCCCCGCAATCAATGGAAATAATAATAATTCCTTATCCTTAAGCAAAACCCCAAAACTTATCTTTGTTATTTCTATACTGCGATTAAAAGACTCAAACATTAAGCCACCCCTTTGGAGAAAAATAAATAAAAACTGTATAAAAAACTATTTGAAAAGAAAAAAATTAACAACTTAGATAAAAAAAACCTAACAACTGAATAAAAAATTCAAAACTCACAATTTTATTTTATCTAAAGGGATTTTTTCTTTAGGCCCGCCCGATTTTGAAAGTTGAACTTTCAAGTCATTTGTTTGGAGTTGATATTGCTCAACTAATCTGCGGTAAGTGGTTTCATCCATCTTTCCTTTCATAAAATCTTGTTCCAAAATAAACATTTTTGATTTAATTGCTTTGATTTGCCCCACAATACCCTCTGTTTTTTGTTTTTTTAAGAAAAACGCTCCCGCCCCACCAGCAATTACAACCACCAACACAACCCCTAAAATTAATATCCAGGAATCGTCTTGATAAGAAAATTTTACACTTGGTTTTTTATTTGAATAAGGGATTGGATCCCAAACAACTATTCCTTTTTCAAAATCAGCTTTACCATTTGGATCAGACATAGGGTAAAAAGAGGTAAGTTTTGCCCCTTGGGGAATTTTAATTGTTAAAGTATTTTTTAACGAATCCTCGTTATCGCCAGAAACTGCTTGCCATTCTCTAAAAGAAATTTCAACATTATTATTTGTTAATTTATTTACTAACATATCTGTTTGAGTGGAAAACATTATTGTTAAAAATCCATTTGCGTAAATTGCATTACAAACCCCCTTTCCTGAAAAAAAACCAAGACTTTTAAAAAAAGCATCATTCGCAGGAAGCATACTTTCAGAACACTCAAAAGAATCACCACTTACCCCCTGAGCGCGCAAACATTCTTCAGCATAAGGAACCACCAAAGTCAATTTAACATCAGAAACAAAATCAGACCTTACCATAAAAGCTAAGTGAAACTCTGTCGCACTTTTTGAACTAAACCCACAATCCGCAGAGAAAACTACTGAAAAAAGAAATAGGAGAACAATTAACAAAAAAAACTTTTTCATATAGTAGACTAATGAGGAATTAGTATAAATTCCTTCCTTTGACGAGTTTTTATAAAAACAAAAGGAATTTAGAGAAAAAAAAACTAACAAGAACTATTTGTAAAATAAAAAGTTCTTGCAAAATTCTTTAACATTTCCTTTAATTTTTGCTAATTTTGCATCATCTGCTCGAGCTTGTAAAGCTTCGTGCATAAATCTTGCAACTTCAATCATATCGGTTTCTTTCATCCCTCTTGTTGTTAACACAGGAGTTCCAATTCTAATTCCGCTTGGATCCCAAGGAGAACCAGTTTCATAAGGAATTGTGTTTTTGTTACAATAAATTCCAGCTTTTTCTAAAGCCTTCTCCGCATCAATACCACTAATTCCACTCTTTCTAACATCCACTAAAATTAAGTGATTGTCTGTTCCGTTTGTTACTAATCTATAACCGTGAGATTGAAGTTCGGTTGCTAATTTTTTAGCATTCTTTACAATTTGTTGTGCATAATTTTTGAATTCTGGTTGTAAAGCTTCTTTGAATGCAATTGCTTTAGCTGCAATTACGTGCTCATGCGGCCCCCCTTGAAGACCGGGGAAAACTGCTTTATCAATTTTTTCTGCAAATTCTTTTTTACACATTATTACTGCACTTCTTGGCCCTCTTAATGTTTTATGAGTGGTAGTTGTTACTACATCAAAATAAGGAACTGGATTTTCATGAACCCCTGCTGCACAAAGTCCACTAATGTGAGCAATATCTGCAACACAATATGCTCCGGCTTCATCACAAATACTCCTAAATTCTTTAAAATCAACTAATCTTGGGTATGCAGTGTACCCACTTAGAACCAATTTTGGTTTTTCTTCCAAAACTTGCTTTCTAATTTTATCATAATCTAACATTTCTGTTTCCTTGTCAACACCATATTGAATAAAATTATACATTTTTCCTGAGAAATTTACTTTGTGACCGTGAGTTAAGTGCCCACCTTCAGTTAATTTTAATCCCATTGCTTTATCGCCGGGTTGCATTAATGCAGAATACATTGCCATGTTTGCTGGAGAACCACTATTTGGTTGAACATTTGCATGCTCCGCACCAAACAATTGTTTTAAACGATCAATTGCTAATTGTTCAATTTTATCTATTACTTCATTACCCCCATAATATCTATGACCTGGATAACCTTCTGCGTACTTGTTTGTTGGAAAAGACCCTAACGCTTCTAAAACTGCCATGGAAACTAAGTTTTCTGACGGAATTAATTCAATACCTTCCATTTGTCTTTCTTTTTCATCCAAAATATATTGATAAATTTCTGGATCAAATTTCTTAATAGATTCAAACATAGTTCCACCAACCAATATTTCTTGGAAACAAAGAAAATATAAAAGAAACGCCAAGAGCTGAAAATAAATATAATTTCAAACGTTAATAAAAACAATTTTAATACAAAGCTACTGCAACCTTATTGTGAAACAAATGACTAATTTTTCTCTTGCAACAAAAGCACTCATTGTGGACGAAGGAAAAATACTTTTGATTAAACGAAGACCAAACGATGTACATAAACCGGGGGTTTGGGATTTGCCAGGAGGAAGAATTTCATTGGAAGAAGATCCTGTAGAAGGAATGCAAAGAGAAATAAATGAAGAAACTGGCCTTGAAGCCGAAGTTATTTGCCCAATTGGCACAAAACATTTCACAAGGGATGATGGACAAGTAATAACCGGAATAAACTTTTATTGCAAATTAAAAGGAAACGACAAAGTTACTCTAAGTGAAGAACATACGGAGTACGCTTGGGAAACAATTCCAAATGCAAAGAAAAAAATTTACCACGGATTATTGTATTTGATTGAAAATTATGAAAAAATGAAGTCTGGGGAAATGTTTAAGTAAATACCCTAAAAGAAAATGAATAGGTCGGGAACCAATGGAAGTAAAACTCGCTGAGGCAAATAAAGAACAATTAATTGCACTTGAAGAACTAGTTTCTAAAAATTTTGATAAAATTAATGAGAGTACTTTTTTTGAATTGGCTAAGGAAATAAACTTTTCCTTTTCTCTTGAAGAATGCTCAAGGTTACTTAGTCACCATGTGTGCGAATCACTTGACTCTTACACTCAACAAAGTCAAAGATATGTAAAAATGGGGCCTGGGGCTTTTATTACCCCTAAAGAAATTACTGCAATGGGAAGCGAAATTGAAAAAGAATACACTGATTTGAACATAGAAATATTTGAATTTTATAATAAAATGACAAAAATGAAAGAAGGATTTTCTGGAAGAAAAGCACAAGAAAGCGATTATTTGTATGGAATAAAAATTGAGGATGGAAGATATTTACTCCCACTGAACACAACCACTAATGTTTTTCACACAATGAACTTCTCAAACATTACTAGACTTTACAAAACAATGAAAAGAATACAAGTGGAAGAAAGCAAGGATTTCTTGAACCAAATTGATGTTGAACTTGCTAAAATAATTGGAAAAGATAAAAAAGAAAGCAAAATTTTACAAAAAATTCATTCATTTGCTGAAAAAGATTTGGTAAATGAAGAAATTGTAAAAGAACAATACAAAAAAGTAATGGAAAATATTACTCCACAAAATAATTGCATAATGATTAATTCATTTGAACAACCAATACTAAGAACTGGGCTTGGTGCGCTTACTTCAACAAATGAAAAAACTCCTTCAGAAATACTTTCTGGGTGGGTTGCACAAGGAATTGAACTTGAAAAAGGAAAAGGAGTAACTGAAAGAGTCACTGGATATGGACACACTTCAATTATTGAACACGCAAGAACTACTTTTGGACTCATGATGAGTTTGACTTGCTACCACCAATTTGAAAGACACAGATTGCCAAGCAGCACTAGAGAAAGATTTGAGAATATTCCAATTGAAAGAGAAATAATTTTACCTGAAAGTGTTAAGAGAAATAGCGAGATACTAGTTGAATTTAATGAAAAAGTTGCAAAAGTAAAGAAATTTAGAGCAAAACTATTAGAAAAAAATGGAAAGCTTGCACAAAGCTACTTACTACTCAATGCGGACCTGCTAAAAGTAATTTCTTCAACTAATGCAAGAATGGATAAAGAAATAATGAGTGAAAGATTATGCAACAACGCACAATGGGAAATTAGATACTTATATGAAAAGAAACTTGATCAACTTAGAAAAACTGATTTATGCATTTATGGAAAAATAGGTCCTGGGTGCACACGCGGAGCATGCCCTGAAGGAATGCTTACTTGCGGGAAAATAATTCAAGTTAGAGAAAAATACTTAGGAAAACAAACTGTTTAAGAAAAGGGAATTAAAAAATTCCATTTTCGTCAAAATCTTTTTTAATTAAGTAAAACTTGTATGAATCAAACATTTTTACTAAACCAACTACTAATAACACTACAAACAAAAGATTTACTACTAGCATTAATACAACTGAAGTAACTGCAATAGCAAAATAAATTGCAAGAGCATGCTTTTCGAAAACTTCTTTTGATTTATTTACATAATCTTTACTAAATAATAAATTTATTTCATTAACAAAAACTTCAACCCCAAACTTATTTGTTTGCGGAGTTAACACTACATTATCAAATTTTTTCTTAGACATATAACACACCTTTATTTTACCACTATGCGAATTTTTAGTTTAGACTTCTTCTCGCAACCCTTGTAGAAATCATTCTCTTTTGCATTGGAGCCCTTTGGGTCTCACTATCAAGCCAATTAATTAATTCTTCAAATTCATGCATAAAAACCACCAATTAAAACCCCTTAAGTAAAAAACTACTAACAATAAACAAAGCCAATAAAATGCTAAATGCAAATTTATTTTCTTTAACAAAATCATTTGCTTTGTCAAATGAATTTGATATACTCAAAAAATAATTTACAATCAACGAATTAATTGAATTTTCTGTTTGCATGCTCTGCACTAGATAAACAAATTCCTTCTTCTTACTCACCAAGCTATCACCAAATTTACATATGCAACTTTTCGCCCATACTTACGTCAAGGCAAGACGATGCCAAAAATACCAACCATTTGGTTTTTTGACTTCAGGCAATTGCACAAATTTTCATAACTCTTTATTTTTTACAAAAACTTTTGAAAAATCATGCAAAAAAATTGCACTTCCAATGAAGTGTAGGATGGGTTAATAAAGCTTATTTTCACAATGAAAGCAAAAGCAATTTTCGAATGAAAGAAACATTAAAGGAAAAAAATATTTTGAAAATGAATTAACACACGCACAAATACACAAAAGAAAAAATGAAGGCAAAATAGAAACTATTTTTCCAAACCAAGCAGAAAAAAATTACCCAAAACAACAAAAATAACTTCAAAAAGTGAATAATGCATCAAATTGACAAAAGGAGCAAACAGAAGCGGTTTGCCAAATAAAAATTTAATAAAATTTGAAAACTTATTTTAAATCCAACCAATTACCACCGGCAAGGTCGGCAAAGCACTCCGTTAGTTCTTTATAAACAACGTAACCTAAATCAGTTATTGTTAAGCGCAAAGGGATCAATCTTTTAGCCGGGATTATACTCAAAAAGCGCTAACGAGGTGAAAAAATGGCTACAAAAAAATATGAATCAATAGAAGACCTTCCTGGAGTAGGGGACGGAGCAGCAAAGAAACTCGCTGATGCAGGATACAAAACTCTTGAACAAATAGCAACTGCAAGCGCGGTAGAACTAAAAGAAATTGCGGGACTTGGAGAGGGAACTGCTGAAAAAGCAATTAAAGCTGCAAGAGACTCACTTGACATGGGCTTTGAAACAGCGGATGTGTTAGCTGAAAAAAGAAAACTTGTTGGAAGAATAACAACAGGATCAAAAGAGCTTGATACTTTAATTGGAGGGGGAATAGAAACTCAATCCATTACTGAAGTATATGGAAAAATGGCTTCTGGAAAATCCCAATGGTGCTTTCAAACTGCTGTGACTGTACAATTACCAAAAGAAATGGGAGGACTTGAAGGAGGATGTTTATACATTGACTCTGAAAATTCTTTTAGACCAGAACGTGTAATACAAGTCGCTACTAAATTTGGACTTGATGTGGATGCTACTCTAAAAAACATTCATGTTGCAAGAGCATACAACGCTGAACACCAAATGATCCTTGCGGATAAAGCAATTGACATGGTTAAAGAACACAACATCAAATTAGTAATTGTTGATTCACTAATGGCACTTTTTAGATCCGAGTTTATTGGAAGAGGAACACTTGCTGAAAGACAACAAAAATTAAG
Organism: uncultured archaeon; assembly: GCA_964578405.1. Taxonomy (GTDB): domain Archaea; phylum Iainarchaeota; class Iainarchaeia; order Iainarchaeales; family JAAZKV01; genus JAAZKV01. Next base: position 6,822 of record CAZOCW010000007.1, read on the forward strand.
TAAACACATGAGAACTTTACAAAAACTTGCTGAACTAAGTAATGTTGCTGTACTTGTTACAAACCAAGTAATGTCAAGACCTGATATTTTATTTGGAGATCCAACTGAACCGGTTGGAGGAAATGTTGTAGGACACGCTTCAAAAACAAGACTTTATTTACGAAAGAGTAAAGAAGACAAAAGAGTTGCAAAATTAGTTGACTCCCCTTCATTACCTGACGGAGAAGCATTGTATAGAATAACTGAAAACGGAATTGAAGATGCTGAAGAATAAGTGTAAAGAAAATTTAATTTTGCGGAGCGAAAAAACGCTCCCGCAAACTATTTTTAAGCAGAAGTAACTTATTTTTGTCATGAGTTTACTTGAACAATTACGAATACCTTATTTGCTAAAAGAAATTAAAAGAACAGGAGTAGTTCTTGACAGAAAGGAAACAACTGCGGAGCACACTTTTTCCACACTTACCCTCGCGGAATATTTTTTGAAAAAACACAAAAAACTTAATGCAACAAAAGTAAGACAACTTATTCTCTACCATGATTATGTGGAAATTTATGCAGGGGACGAAGATATTTTGAATGACAAAACAAGAGAACAAAAAAAAGAAAAAGAAAATAATGCAGCAAAACAATTACAAAAAGAACTTCCAAAAGAAATTTCAAAAGATTTTTCTAAATTATGGAAAGAATATTCTTTAGGGAAAACTAAGGAAGCAAAATTTGCAAGAGCCATGGATGCACTTGACCCAATAATACAATCAATTCATCAAAGAGAGGAATGGAAAGAAAAAGGATACACTGAAGAAAAGTTAAGAAAATACAAAGAACACTATTTTGCCCAATTCCCCATTTTATTAAAATTCTTCAACGAAATGCTTGAAGAACTAAAGAAAAATAAAATTGTTCCTGAAAAATAAAACAAAAATTAAGAAAAAATTATTTTTTGTGCCCAACTTCTTTTAGCACAAAGTCCACTCTTTCTTTAACTGGAAGTTTTGGGACATAAACTAAATCATACCCTGCTTCAATATAACTTTTCTTTAAAGCATCAGAAATTTTTACACTTTGTTCAAAAGGCTCTCTTCGAGCGACATCATTTGCATAAATTTCTTTCCAAGGATCTGTAAAAAATACTTTATTTGAATATCTGTATTGTTTTACTGCACTGTGAAATTTTTCATGAACTGGTTTCTCCCCAGCATGCAAATAACCAATAATATCCGGAATTCCCCTATCAAGGAATTGTAAATCATTTGAAAGAGAATTATATTGAGAAATAAAACGAGTGAGTAAGAGCTCATTAAATCCTTCCAGGTTAATCCAAGGAACCAAATCACTTTTCTTTTCAAGCTCTTCATTAATTATAACTCTTGCAAGTTCATCTTGACAATTAATTTTTAGTTTTCTTAACTCTTCAATTAAAGTAGTTTTGCCTGTTGCTGCAGCGCCTGTAATTACATATGTTCGTTTCATAATAAATCAATTCACCAATAAATTAATAATAAAAACTATTTGCGCTTTTTTGGAACCATTGGAGAAAATCCTTTTTTTACTCTTGCTTTATTAAGATCTCTTTGAATTGCACGCATTGCTTTAAGGCCAACTAATCTTCGCGCACGTTCCCTTTTTGCAATTTCTATTGCTTTTAGTAAATCTTTTCCATTTGCAGATCCCTCAAGAATTGTTTTAATACTCTCTTTGGATCCTCTGCCTGTTGGCCCTCCACCAATACTTGCAGACATTGCTTCAATAATAGCTCGACGATCACTAGCAGAGATTTTAGTCCAATCCCCATATTTTGGTTCTCTTTTTTTTACACTCATTTCAATCAACTACAACCAATTTCACTTTACTTGAATTTATACTTTTGCTCAAAATCTTTTTTGAACTTTTCAAATCTGTTTTCTTTAATTGAAATTCTAATTTCTTTTATCAAATTTGCAATAAAATACGTGTTGTGGTAGGAAAGAAGCATTAACCCATTTTGTTCATACGTTTTAAACAAATGATGCAAATACGCACGCGTATGATTTTTACAAACGAAACAATCACAATCTTTATCTATTGGGGAAAAATCTTCTTTGTGAATTGCTCTATCAATTTTAATTTGGCCAGTGGAAGTAAAAATTAAACCGTGACGAGCCATTCTTGTTGGATATGCGGAGTCAAAACAATCTGCTCCATTTTCAACACAATTTAATATTTCAAGTGGAGAACCAATCCCCATTATGTAAGTAAAATTATCTTTTGGTAAAACTTCTTTCACTGCAGCAATAATTGAATACATATCATTTTGAGCTTCCCCAATTCCAAACCCGCCTAACGCAACAGCATCAAAACCAATTTTGTGTAATGCTAACGCACATTTTTGCCTAATGTCTTTGTGAACTCCCCCTTGAGCAATTCCAAAAATTAATTGTCCTTTTGTTGTTTTTTCTAAATTTGTATCGTGGGCTTTTTTACAACGCTCCCCCCATTCAATTGTTCTAATTGCAGAGTCCAAATAATCTGCTCGAGATTTACCAAACCTTGGTTGGTGATCAAGACACATTGCAACATCACTCCCAAGAGCATTTTGAATGTGAATTGCTTTTTCTGGAGAAATTAATTCAATACTTTTATCAAATGGATTTCTAAATGAAACTCCTTTATCTGAAATCTCATGAACGAAGTGATCCAAAATTAATTGAAATCCCCCCGAGTCTGTAAAAAGAGCTTTATCCCAGCCCATGAATTTATGCAAGCCGCCGGCTTTGTGAATTAATGGGAGGCCAGGTTTTAGATAATTAATAAAAGCATTTGAAATACAACAATTAATTTCCATTTCTTTCATTTGCTCATGAGTTACAAATTTCACTGCTCCTTTTGTTGCAACAGGCATAAAAAAAGGAGATTCAACTTTTCCGTGAGGGGTATGTAAAATTCCCCTTCGCGCTAAAGAATTCTTTGATTCATGTGTTATTTCAAAACAAGACATGAAATAACACTAGTTGGAAAAGTATTTAATAACAAAGGGCAAAAATAAAAAGCAATTGCCCTTTGATAGCTATCAAAAGACCTTATTGAAATTTTGAAATTAATGTCTTTTGATATAATAACAAAACAAGGGCTCTTGAAAGCTAATTTACTTTAGTTAATGAAAGAATAAAGTTTTTATGAACTTCAACAAAATAACCTTCTCTTTCTAACGCACTTACATATCTTGGCTCCGCATATATTGGATCAACAAAAACTTTCCCCCCAACATGCATTACCTTTGATAATTTTCCTAATTGTTTTATTTGCTCGCTTGGAGGCATGTGTTTTAGAGAAGCTCTTTCATAAATTAGATCTAAATTAATTTTTTTCTTTCTTAAAAAAACTGGTAATGCGTCAGTGGCAGTATGTAAAAAAGTTACCCCTTCGGGTTTTAACCAACCTTCTGAAGAATCTATGGAAAAACCAAAAACATTTAATTTTTTATTTTGAGCAGCTCCTTTTGCAGCAGTCCCATCCCCACAACCCCAATCCAAAACATTTAGTTTTCTATTAGGATACTTTTTGGACATTTCATTAATTGCAGAAGTAATTTTGCCCCCACTTAAAGCATCAATTTCAGAAAAGGTTGCACGAGTAGTCCAATCAAAAGATTTTTTCCTAAAAACTCTTTTTGATCCAACTTTTGTTTCAGCACGAGTCAAACGCGCTTTATTTAATCTATTTTTTCTTGCAGCGGATTGTGCTAACTCGTTTCTAAAAATTGGCATAATTAATCTTCCTCTTTGTACTATTTAACTCTTGTTAACGAAATTACAAACTCCCCATCATAATCAAAACGATACCCTTTACTTTCCAACAAATCAATTTCTTTAGAATGCGCTTGAAAACCTATTACTCCAGGAAATATTTTCCCACCAATTGAAAGACACTCTTTTAATTCAATTAAATGGGGAACTAATTCTTCATATGAAACATATTGCATACCCATTCGAGAAAAAACTAAATCGAGTTTTATTTTATGTTTTTTTAAATAACGAATTAATTGAGGTTTTTCTGTATTCAAAAAAGTCGCATTCCGCGGCTTAAGCATTTGTGGGTGCGCATCCCGTGAAAAGCCAAAAACATTTAATGAATTATTCTTTGCAAGATCACGAACTGCTCGACCATCAAAACAACCCCAATCCAAAACATTCATTTTTTTGTTTGGATTTTTTGCTAAAAAATCATTAATTACTTTTTGAGGCTGATCATAAAAAAAATGATTAATTACACTAAAAGGAGCGTTCTTAAGTCGCCAATCTTTTGCCAGAACCCTTGCAAATTGACTTCGTTTACCGGATTTAATTACAACTTGGGTGCCTGAAATCTTACGAAGTCTCTCTTTTCTTTTTGCACTTAATACTTCTTTTCTAAAAATTGGCATAATTAATCAACACCACAACCACTATTTAACTTTTGTTAACGAAATAGCCCAAGTAACATCTTCAAATAAAGTTTTTTGTTTAAAAAAATCTGGTTCAAACCCGGCTTCCCTAACCGCATTAATCCAATTAAGATTACTTTGCGATTGATGTATTGGACCAAATCCAGTAAATAACTTTCCACCCACTCTTAAAAATTTTGATAATTTTTTTATTTCCGCAAGTTGATTTTCTGCATAAACTAAACCAAGGTTAGAATAAATTATATCAAACTTTATTTTTTTTGAGTTTAAATAACGATAAAATGCATTTTGAGAAGTGGCTAAAATTGTTGCTTTGCCCGAAGATAAATGTTGCGGATAAGAGTCTTTAGAAAAACCAAAAACATTTGTTCGAGGATTTTCTTCAGCTAATTGTTTGGCAGCATTACCCCAACCACAACCCCAATCCAAAACCTGAACTTTTCTATTTGGAAATTGTTTTGCAAAAAAATCTATTGCTTCAGAAATTTTTCCATAATTGTGTTTATCAACTGCAGAAAACATTGTGTGCAGGACGGGATACTTGTGGGACAAACCTTTTACAACTCTGCGACCTTTATCAATTGCCTCTTGAGTAGATGCACGTTTTAATCTAGAAATACGCGCAAGAGATTGAGTAGGCTCGTTTCTAAAAATTGGCATAATTAA
>CAZOCW010000007.1:12010-20703 GCA_964578405.1 uncultured archaeon
TAGAAATACGCGCAAGAGATTGAGTAGGCTCGTTTCTAAAAATTGGCATAATTAAATACCTGCTCCCAACCATTTAAGGTTTTTGTAAGCAATAAGAAAATCATTTTTCAAATTTCATTCCAAACCAAATTGGGTGTTTGATAAATTCCCCCCAATATTCTTTTCCCATTTTTAACTCTCCTTCGTGGTTTGGAACTAAAGGAGAAGACAGTATTTGGGTAAAGCCCGCTTTCTTTGCACATTCTTCAAATTCATTTTTTGAAAAATATGTTACTTCAGTAGAATACTTTGGAACGCCAGGGATATTCCACTCAATACAAATATTGCCGTTAGGAAGTTTAGTAAAATATCGCCCATAATAAGAATTATTTAACGGAAGAGCAGATTTATCAAAATCAATTATTACAAATTGCCCCCCTTTTTTGAGTAATGAAAAAGTTAAATCAAAAAAAGATTGTAATTCACTCTTATTTTGTGCATAACACAAAACCATTACTGCAAAAGCTGAATCAAATACTGCTGGTGAAGAAAATTTTTGAATCGAAGAAACAAAATACGTTATGCCAAGCGGATTTTTATTTTCTTCCTCAATTGCAACTTCAATTTGTTTAATTGAAGGATCAAAAGCAATAACTTTCGCCCCTTGCTTTGCAACCATTCTTGAAATTATTCCATCCCCACATCCAATATCAAGAACTCTTTTTTCACCAACATCCCCAAGTAAGGAAAGTGTGGAAGGACGCTGGACAAATAATTTAATTGGATCAATCTTAATCATATCCGAATAATTCTTTCCAATCACATCATATTGTTCCATACCTAGCAAGAGCCAAAAAAGCCTTATAAAAGGTTTGAAACAAGAATATGTTGGACTAGACCGGGCCGGTAGCAGTGGCTTGTAACCAAAAACCTGCTTTACGTTGGGGTCGAAGCTGAGAGAGAGGTTTTGATGTTTTTGCACTGAAAGTGCTGGTAACGTCGAAGCTCTGTCCTTACAGGCCTTTCTGTGAAACGAACCCCGCCAGGGCAGGAATGCAGCAACGGTAATTTTATTGAAGAGCGCTGAAGGGAAACGGAGTGGAGTTATTGGCGCTCAAACCAGAGCATTAACTAGAAATCCATTTTTCAGCGTGTCCATTTGCTACATAAAACTAAGTTAAACCCATTCATTTTGGCGATTTAACCAATACTGTCAGAAAACTCCTTTAAATTTTAGAAAAAGAATTAAGTTTATATATAATGAAGGCGTTGTTCTAAGTAGAATTTTTGAGGTTATTTACAATGGTCTTTGAGAAGAAAATGTCAGTAAAGGACTTAATCGAACAGATGAGGGACGAGCTGAAAAAAGAACAAGAAGACGATGGAATTGTTGCTAAACCTGCTAAAAAAGAAAAAGCCAAAGCAAAACCTGTTAAAAAGGCAAAAGCAAAGAAAGCAGCAAAACCAAAAAAGAAAAAGAAATGAAAACCCTTCAAAAAATAAAGGGTTTTCTTTACTTTAATTAAAACTAATTAACTGAATTATTCTTTTTGCTTAGAAAGTTGCTTCAAATACTCTTTTTCTAAAACTTTTAACACGTGTTGAAGTACTTCTAAAAGTTGCCAATCTTCAAAATCAGCAAAATAACTCTTTCCTTTAACTATTAAAGTTCCATGAATCTCATGTTGGGATCTTAATCCCCCTTTCTTGTACTCTTTTAGAGCAAGAGTAAGTTTTGCGTCCTCTCCAACTTTCTTTAAAAAAGCACTTAATGCTTTTTCAACTAAAGCCAAATCTACTTCATCAATTTCCGGAAATTTTACTAACTTAACATTAGGGAAATTTTTTAGCTCTACCATTTACAACCACCTTATCCAAAAACAAATCTAACTACTTAATACAGTTTCAACCAGTTTAAAAAAACATCTCACTGCAAAAGTACTTCCTGTCAATTGACGAAAAAAATGGAAAAGGACAAAAAGCAGATTTTTAAATTAACTTTAAAATAAAATAATTAAACAAGGAAAGTGAAAAATATGGATACTACTGCAAATTATGAAGTAAAAGATATGAAACTAGCTGAAGCAGGACTAAAAAATATTGCTTGGGCAGAAACACAAATGGGAGCACTCTTAAAAGTAAGAGATCGATTTGCAAAAGAAAAACCACTTAAAGGAACAAAAATTGGAATTGCATTACACCCAACAAAAGAGACTGCGGTACTTGTTAGAACATTAATTGCAGGCGGAGCAGAAGTTGCTATTTGCGCATGTAATCCATTAAGTTCACAAGATGATGTTTGTGCAGCACTCGCAACAGAAGGAGTAAAAATTTGGGCATATAAGGGAGAAACAAAAGAAGACTATTATAGATACTTAAACAAAATAATTGAATTTGCACCAAACTACACTCTTGATGATGGTTGTGATTTGTTTTCTGAAATACATGAAAAACACAAACACTTATTAAAAAATATTATTGCCGGAGCGGAAGAAACTACAACAGGAGTAATTAGACTTAAAGCAATGGAAAAAGATGGAGCGCTTAAAGTTCCTGTAATTGCAGTAAATGATAACAAAACAAAACACTTACTTGACAATTATTATGGAACTGGACAAAGTACACTTGATGGAATTGTAAGAGGAACAAATATTTTACTTGCAGGAAAAACTGTTGTTGTACTTGGGTATGGTTCTTGCGGAAAAGGAGTTGCATTAAGAGCACGAGGAATGGGTTCAAATGTAATTGTTACTGAAATAAATCATTTCAAAGCACTTCAAGCAAAACTTGATGGATTTAGAGTAATGCCAATGAGTGAAGCTGTAGTTGAAGGAGACATTTACATTACTGTTACTGGAAACAAACACGTTATCCGAATGGAACACGTAAAAAATATGAAAAATTATGCAATATTAGCTAACTCTGGGCACTTTGATTTGGAAATTGATTACAAATCAATCCAAGAAAATGCTAAAAGTGTAAAAGAAATTAGACCACTTGTGGAAGAATTCACTTTTGCAAATGGGAAAAAGATTGTTACTTTAGGAAATTGTAGATTAGTTAATCTTGCAATGGCTGAAGGACACCCTAGTGAAGTAATGTCTACTTCATTTTGCGGACAAGCACTTGCTGCAGAATACGCTGTGAAGAACAAAGGAAAAATGCCAATTAAAGTAATTACTCTGCCTGAAGAGATAGATGATGAAATTGCAAAAATACAACTTGAAGCAGTTGGAGTAAAAATTGATACTTTAACTAAAGAGCAAATTGAATATTTGGCTAACTGGCACGAAGGAACTTAAAGTTCCTTTCGGGCACAACCTCAATTCAAATGGGTTAAAAAAACGTTCCAAGACAAGTTAGTTATGGCACTTGAGGAAATTACACAAAAAGAAATTTCAACTGCAATTAATTACTTAAAGGAAAACAACATCAAAACTAATTTTGAAAGACAAAAACGCGTTAGTGAAGAACTACTTTCTAAAAAAATGCCAAAAGAAAGTTCGCTCGCAGTTATCTTAAAAGAAATTCCTGCTGAAAAACTAAATGAAAAAGAAATTGAAACAAAATTTGGGAAAGATACATTAAGAGTGATTAAAGTACTTCAACAAATTGAAGGAGTAGTTGAAAGAAACTTTGGCAAAATTCCTTCAGAAACACTTAGTTCAATAATTTTAACAATCTCCCCGGAGTTTGAACCAATAATAGTAAAAATCGCGGAAGTTTCTGATGCTTTATTTTACAAAGACAAAATAATTTATGAAAAAGATTACGCACAAAAAGCGGATCAAATATATTACCCACTTGCAACGAAATTAGGGTTAACTGATTTTGCTTGGAAAATACAAGATTTTAGTTTTAGAGTAATTAATCCAACTGCATTTGAAAAAATAAAACAACTTGTAAACAAAACAAGAGTGGAAAGAGAGGAGCTTGTTGAAGAGGTACAAAAAGAAATTGAAGGAATATTAAAAGGAAAAGTGGAGTGCCAAGTTAGCGGACGACCAAAAAATTTCAAAGCAATTTTTGACAAACTTAAAAAAACTCCTTTTGCAAAAATGTATGATATTTATGGAATTAGAATAATTTGTAATAAGGAAAAGGATTGTTATGAAGCACTGGGACTAGTTCATTCAAAATATGAAATTATTCCTGAATCATTTGATGATTATATTACCAAACCAAAAACAAGCGGATACAAAAGTATTCACACCGCGGTACGGAGAGGAAAGGATGTTGTGGAAGTTCAAATTAGAACTTGGGAACAACACTTACGAATTGAGGGAGAAACTTACTGGCAATACAAAAACGTGAAGAAAGACAAAGAGTTTGAAAAAGAATTAAGTTGGGAAAGACAACTAATTGAATGGCAAAAATCAATTGGAAAAGACGGAAGGCTTGGGAAAAAAACTGTGGGAAAAAGAATATTTGCTTTCACCCCAAAAAATGATGCCATTTCATTACCAATTAATGCAAGTGTAATTGATTTTGCTTATGCTGTGCACACGGATATTGGAAAAAGAATGGAAAAAGCAAGAGTAAATGGGGTTTTTGTTCCAATTGAAACAAAATTAAAAAATTTAGACAAAGTAGAAATAATTACAACTGATAAACCACAAGTGAAAAAAACTTGGTTAAACTTTGTTGAAACTGAAAAAGCAAAAACAAAAATAAAATCACTTTTTGGGCTAAAAACTGTTAAAAAGAAAAATGTTTGTATTGCTCAAAGAGATCTAAAGAAAATAAAAATGGCGGAGTGCTGCCATCCCCTTCCAGGAGAAGAAGTAGTGGGAGTAAAAACTACAAAACGAAAAATAATGGTTCATAAAAAAAATTGCCCGAACATTGCAAAACTATCAAAAGACAAACTACTTTGCATTGATTTTGAACAAGACACTGGGAAAACACAAATTAGGGTGGTTGTGCTTGATAGACTAGGAGTACTTGCTGAAATTTTATCTGAAATTAAAAATGCGGGAGTAAATTTGAATAATACAACTTTTAAAATCAAAAAAACTGGATATGCTGAAGCAATATTTGAGCTTGAAGTAAAGAGTGTTGAAAAACTTGACAAACTAATTGAAAAAATTGAACACATCCCTTCTGTACAACATGTAGAACGAATCTAATTTTCATAAAAACTATCAAAAAGTATGGTTTTGGAAGCCAAAACGTATTTATTTAAAGCCTCTTGGAATGATTCAATTATAAGGAAGTGGAAAAATGAACTTTAAAAAAGTAGGAATAATATTGTTAGTATTAATGCTTGCTGCAACGGTTTTTGCTGCAACACCAGAGGTTACACAAGTAACGTATAACCCTAGCCCGGGAGTACCAGGAACAACAATGACTGTTATTGTACAAATTGAAAATAAAGATGCAGAAACTCAAAAAGGATTAACTATTACTTTAGAAGATGTTTATCCATTTACAATTAAAACTAGTGATGCCCAACCAAATCCAAAATTAATTGGAAATTTGGGAGCATTTGGAAAAACACAAGCACAATTTACTGTTTATGTTGATCCAACTGCAGAAAACAAAACCTATTCTTTACCAATAACTGTTTCACAACAATTTGATTCTACTTCAAAAAAATCATTTTTTCCAATAGTTATTAGTGGAAAAGAACCTGTAGTAAAAGTAATTGCAACTTCAAGCGAAAAATTACTTCCAGGACAAGAAAAAGAAATCACATTTGAATTACAAAATGTGGGAACAAGCCCTGCGTATGACATTGTACTTGAAATGCAAGAAGATAGAACTATTGTTGCTACAGGAGCAGTAGTTGAAAGAGATATTACCCCACTTGGAGCGGCAGCAGCATACATACAAACCCTTTCTCCTGGAGAAAAGAAAATAACAACACTAAAAGTTAGTGTAACAAACACTGCAACAATCAAAAACTATACTTTACCAATAAAAGTATCCTACAGAAATGCTGCAGGAACTAGAACTACTGACACTTCATACATTGGATTAAAGGTCTATGCTAATGCACAACTTGATTCCACTTTAAAAGAAAGTGCAGGAGTTATTATTGTTGGGCAAAAAACGGATGTTACAATAGAATTATTTAACAAAGGATTAGGAAAAGCGGAATTCACTTTAGTTGAACTAAGCACTGCGGACGGAACTATTGAAAAAGCAAGACAATTCATTGGAGCACTTGGCCCTAATGATGTTGACACGGTAAAAACATCAATGGTATTCAATAAAGTTGGAGATCAAAATGTAAAAGTAACAATCTCCTACCAAGATGCGGATGCAGTTGATAAAACAACTACAATTAATGTACCAATAAAAGTACAAGCTGCTAGTGCAGAAGCACCAAATATATTACTGATAGTAATTGTTTTGGCAGTATTAGCATTCCTTGGATGGAACTTCTTCCTTAAAGGAAAGAAAAAGTGAATAAAAGAATTGAAAATTAAACTTGTGGAAGACAAAGAGTATGTCTTTCACAATAAATCTTTTTTAAAAAAACAGATTAATTACAACCTGTGTTTACAAGTTGTAATCTTCTTCAACCTTATGAATCTTCATTCCAGATTCAGTTATTTGAATTGGGTGTAAGTCTTCTGAGTGCTTTGTTGCACGCATCTTTCTAATGTGTAAAGTTCTATTTGATTGAGTACCAATACCCATGTAGTGAAGTACTATTACTCCATCAGCAACAAACTCTTCAACACCATATTTACCTAATTGTTTTGAATCTTCATTAATTTCTGTTGTGAAAACGGTTGTTACTCCAGCTCTTGAAAGGAGATAAACAATTTTTAAAACGGCTTTTCTTACTTCGTGTTCACTTTCAAAATTCAAACCTAATGCAGGAATTGAATCAAGTACTACTCTTTTTGCTTTAATTTTTTTAATAGCACGCATTAATTCAAGCAATAACTTATCTAAATCAAAACCTGTTGCGGGGAGTGAAAACTCTTCATCACTAGGCATACCTAACTTTGCCATTGTTCCATCAACAATTTTTAATAAACCATCATCTTCCATTTTTCTTAAATTCCAACCAAATCTTTGCATATCCTCTCTAATTAATTCTGGTCTTTCATCAAGAGTAAGATAAACTCCCGGTTCGCCTAATTTAACTCCATTAACTAAAAATTGAGTAGCAAAAATTGTTTTACCAGTACCAGTACCACCAGAAACAAGGAATGATCTGCCTTCAGGCAACCCCCCTTCAACTAATTCATCAAATCCAGGAATGTTTGTCTTAATACGATTCATAAAAAATCAACCAAAAAGAATACACTCTTGGGGCTTATTAATCTTTCTAAAACAGAGAAACAGAAGAGAAGAAAGAAATTTATTTTTTAATTTTTAGATTATTGGAAAATATGTCCAGGAAATTGAGTGTGAATTAGATTCGTTAAAAGGAATGGAGCTGGAGAGATTTGAACCCTCGACACCACGGTCTTCAGCCGTGTGCTCTTCCAGGCTGAGCTACAGCTCCTGTTCCTAGCTAAATAAATAAGCAAAAGAAAGCTTTTTAATAGTCCCCAACGAGCCCGTCTGCTTTTGCTTGTTTTATTAAATCTACAAACCCAATCTTTTTAGTATATTCCTTAAAATCTTTTTTTCGTCGAATACAAATCTTAATTGCTTGGGTAGGCCCTTTTTTAGTGATGTTTTGAAAATTTATTATATACGGACCAGAACAAGAAATATTAAAATGTTTTTTTAATCCAAAAATAATTTGGGACATAAACTTTTTTCCTGCCGACAACTTGTCAACAAGTTTCCATTGATTAACTGAAATTCTTCTTTCATTTTCAACACACCCCTCTGAAGAAAAATATGCTCTTAAAAATGATCTAAAATAGAACTTATCGGCTAGCACCCAAGTAGGAATATAAAAATTTCCCTCAACTTTTGCCCCAGTCGGAACACCACACAAAAACAAAGTTCGGGTTAAAGGCTTACAATTAATCCCCAAATTATAAGTACAATACTTATTAGTGGAACATTTTCTTATTTTCCCTTTAACTTCAAATAATTTAAAAAATAAAGAATTGACATAATTTAGGGTTTTAAAGTTATTAGAAGTAAAATCAATCCTCCAACGAGGCGCTGGTTGAAGGTGCCCATCCCCAATTAGAAACCCACAAAGTTCTGCCAACTTTTCGGAAGGAAATAAAGGAAACCACTTTGCAAAAACATCAACTGGCGCTTGGGCAGGCTTTTTGTAAATATTAAGCAAATCAAATAAATTCAAAATAGGAAGCATTACAAAACTCTTTACCTTTTGAATAAAAACATTTCGAGGGTATTTTGCCGGGGGGCCCACGCTAAAAGAGCCAAAAAAAGAAGAAGATTTTGTCTTTAGTACCTGACTAGGTGGATTTTTCAAAAGTATTTACCCACACACTAAGAAAAGAATTTATACTCTAAACCCCCTTATGCATGCACATGGGCACCAAAATTAGACTAATGAAGAAGAGCGACTTACCTGCTCTTGCAAAAATTTATGTTAAAGCTTATGAGGAATTACAAATTAAGGAATATTGGACTGAAAAAACAGCAAACCCCCTAATCCAATATTGGATGCATAAACAACCCGACTTGTGTTTTGTTGCAGAAGTAGATGGAAGAATTGTAGGAGCTTTTGTTTCAGGAATAAAACCTTGGTGGGATGGAAATCACTTATTTGATGGAGAATTGTTTGTGAACCCAAAATATCAAAAACAAGGAATTGGATC
>CAZOCW010000007.1:20713-21591 GCA_964578405.1 uncultured archaeon
ATCAAAACTTGTAAAAACCCTCTTTGACAAAGCCATTCAAAAATATCACGCGGTTGCTTTTGAAGCATCAACTTTTAGCAAAACAGACTTTCCTTTGAAGTGGTACGCATCAATTGGAATAAAACCAAACAAAGAACTTACTTTTATTTGCGGGAATTTAAAAACAGCATCAAGATACTTATCAAAAAAAGAAACCAAATAGACTAAAAACAACAACAAAGATTACTTAAAACTTGCTTTAATTTTCTTATCAAGTTCGGATTTTTGTTCAGGAGTAAAGTGCCCCTCAATTTTAGAGATTAATTTACCTTCTTTAAAAAAAAGAAGGGTGGGAAGAATTTTTACTTCAAATCGTTTAAGCAGGGATTCATCTTCAATTGCAATTTTCCTATATTTTATGTCTTTTCCTTCAAACAAATCTTTTATTGGAATCGAAGAATACAGGCACTGAATTGATTTATCATCAAATAATTCAGCAACAACAAGTTTGGAAGATTCAATTATCTGATCATCAAACTTACTTTGAGAAATAAAAAATTCTTTATCTAACGGTTGAGCCCCATACCGATCGACAAGCAAATCAGTAACTTTTCTAGGATCTTCCCTAATTTCTCTCTTTAATTTTTTAAATTCTTTTTGATTTTTTGCAACTTTAATTGCACCCACTTGACACGCAGACACACACGCCCCGCAAGAATTACATTTGAAATTATTTAACTCAATAGATTTTTTTTCCGGGTTCCATGCAAATACCCCTTTAGGACACGCGCTTATTCCATTACAGTCTTTAGCATTATCACAAATTTTAAAATTTATTAATACAGGAATAAGATCACCGCGAAACTAATAATATAGACTTAATAAAAATAAACGAGCCC
>CAZOCW010000008.1:0-20036 GCA_964578405.1 uncultured archaeon
GTAAAAAGAAAAAGAAGACAACTATCCGCACGTTCAAAAGCGGTTGATAGAAAAGCCGGGGGTGTTATTCTTCACGGGCCATATAATTAGTTTTATTATTTAAATTTCTTTTTTCCAATTTTTAATATGCTATAAGCAAGTAGTTCTCTTTTTGCTTTTTGAAGAAAGGTTTCGTTAAATGGTTTTCTAAGAATTATAATTGATGGTCTGGATATTTCTTGTATTTCTTTGTACCCTCCAAGTTTTGCTTCTTCTTCAAATTTTTTTTTTCCTCGTGCTCCTCCTTGATCATTTAAAAATTCAGTTCTTTTTTCAGGAGTTGAGCGCATTTCAATAGCCCACGATTTTGATGCTTGTGCTTGTTTATCAGTTAAATGAATTATGTGCCCCTTCATTCCAAACATAGTTCCAATTCTTTTATACAAATCTGAATTAGAATGATCCTGTACCAAAACTAATCTTCCATTTGGTTTTAGGGCACGCATGGAGTCGTAAATAAATTCCATTACTTCTGCAAGTCCCTTTTCTTTTGTTAAAAGATTATTCAAAAAATATGATGCAAAAATAATGCTTTGGCTTCTTGGTTTTACTTTTTTTATTTGAACAAGTGCGTTAGAATTTATTAATATTGAATTTGCAGGTAACTGAGTTAATCCAAGTTCTTTTTTTAGTTCTTCTGATTCAAAAGCATTTTTTTCGATTGCAGTAAAATGTCTTTGTTTTTTCTTCTTCTCTGCATCAAGTGCTCTTTGTATTAATGCAGTTGGTCTTGCCCCTGAACCAACGTCAAGAATATTTGTTTTTCTAACTTTTTTTCTTAATGGAAAAAGTCTCATTAAGACAAACCTTCATTCTTCAGTATAAGTATCAGTTCTTGTGAAGGGAGTTATTTCTCCACGTAAATTTTTTCCAATTAATTCTTTAGCTTCTTTTGCAGAGTAATTTCCAAGTAGCCATGCAAGTTTTACAAGTGCCGTTTCAGCAGTCATGTCCTCTCCAGGTAAATTCTTTTATTGCAGTAAAAATTTCTTTATGGCCCTCTTTTTCTGTTATTTCATCAGGAATTTGTCCAGGGGTGTGTCCAAGCCCAGTTCCTTCAATTACAAGTCCTTTAAATTTATTTTTTGTATAAAATTCAAATTGTTCAGGGAACATGTTCACAGTTATTTTTAACAGAGCCACTCTTGGTTCGAATTTTGGTTTTATTATCATTTTTTCTTTTTTTTTTTTTTTTTAATAATCTTTTTTAATAAAATTAATTTCACTTGTTTTATAATTTACAAGTGCAATAGGAGTATCATTTATTGCTTTGAATGCATCTCTTCTACTTGTGTGCATTTTTCTTGTTTTGCAAGCTGGTAAAATTGCGCATAAATCATCATTTGTTGAATTGTGCATGCATATTGCAACTCCTGCAAAAGTAGTTTTTGAAATAAAGTTTGCTGCGCAAATTAAATTCATTGCCGCATCGCTACTTCCTCTATCAGAACTTCTCTGTGATCCTACAAGTATTACTGGTATTGGGCATTTTTCAATTGCAAATGAAAGTGCTGCAGCACATACTGCTAAATTGTCAGTCCCTACTCCTAAAATAATTCCTTTAACTCCTTTATCTGATTCTTTTTTTATTTCTTCAGCAATTACTGAGAAATGTCCAAATCTAAAATCATCACTCCACATTTTTTTTACAAGTCTTGCATCAAAATTTGCAATTTTTCCTAGTTCTGGAAACATTGTTAGTAAATCTTCAGGGCTAAAAGAAGTATAAACTCCTCCAGTTCGGTAATCTACTCTTGAAGCAATAGTTCCTCCTGTATGGAGGATTGCAATTGTTGGTAAATTTGGATTTTTGGTTAGTTCAATTGTTTTTGCTTTTCCAACGGATTTACTTTCCCCTAAGGATTTAATATTTTTTAATTTAGTTAAATCAAAACCTGCATTGTAACCAGAGGATAATTTTAACATTAATAAATCTTCATTACTGGGAAGAATAGTCCCCACTATTTTGCTTCCTTCAAAGTCAAATTCAACACTAATTCCTTCTTTTAGGGCATTCTTTTTGTAAAACTCAGTTAGTTTCATAGGAATAGAAGGGATGGTTTAATTTTTAATTGCTTTCTTAGGGGGAACTTTTTTCACTAGTGCGGGCACGTTTATATATCTCTTCCAAAGTATTGTTTACAAGATTAAACTCTCTTTTGGAGGCGGGTTGGGAATGGATAGTAAAATTATTTTTTCAGGAGTGCTAGTTTTGTTATTTGTCTTATTGCTGGGCTGTGACCAGTCGATTTGTGGGGACAAGGTTTGTAATTCAAACGAAAGTCAATATAGTTGTCCTCAAGATTGTGGTTATCCTCCTGTGGATGCTCAAAAAGCTATTTCGAATGCAATACAAACAGTTGGTATTTCAGGAATGGCAACTACTCAAGAATTTTATTTTAAAGGATCTGAAAGTATTTCAAGTATTGATTTAGTAGAATCTACTGGTCTTGATGCTAGTTCTATTTTCTTTGTTTCTGGACAAATGGAATCTGCTGTAAGTGTTGGCGGAGACCCTGTTGGTTCAACCGTTAAAAATAGAGATGCAAGTGGATTAAATTCTGAAAAAATGCAAGCTGTAGTTGTTTGTGAACAAACTGGCGAAATGTTAGACAAAAAATTACCAACTATCTTTGATAATACTTATAAATTCGAAACAAAAGGGGTAGAATATTGTATAACTTCCCAACCTTGTTGTGCAGTAGTTTTCCAAAGTGTAAATCCTAGTGTGGATCCAGAAACTGAAGCAAGAACTGCTTGGAAGTCTGCTGAACCTTGGGGAATACTGGATTGGACTCAATCAAATTCTTCTTTGAAAATGGTTTTGAAAAACAATACTTCTGAAACATTATTTTTGACTGGCTTTCAAGTTACTCCAAATAATATAGTTTCAGGGGAGCCACTTGAAATTGTATCGGGTGCCACAAAAATAGTTGAGATCCAAACAGAACCTTGTACTAGTCAAAAATATTTATATCCAAAACAAGGAATAGCAATTTATTATAATTCAGTGAATGTCCTAAGCAAGGTAATGGCTGGAGTTGCAGACATTGTTGGAACTTGTTCAGTAGAGCCTGTTGTAGAATTAAAACTATTGGGTGTAGATAGTTCTTATGCAGTTGAATGTAATTCTTCTACTAGAACTTGTGGAAGTAGTGTTTTGTCTAATTCAGTATCATTCAAAAATACTGGAAATGTAGATATTCCAAATGTGGAGTTCAACGTAGATTTGTTAAATTCCGCATCCACTGTTAATTGTTCACAATATCTGCTTAGATTTGGTGCTGGTGATGCAAATTCAAAAGTAATTCCTCTAATAAGAGCGGGGGAAGAAGTGCCAATCACAATGGATATTACTGCCGCGTATGATGATAATTCCAGTTACGCTAATTGTGTAATCAAATGGACTTATCTTAATCCGTTAGATCAATACAACCTAATAATGGATTCAAAAATTTTACAAATTAATAAAGTAATTTCTGATCCAGTAACAGATGCAAGAACTGCTTGGAAATCTGCCGAACCATGGGGGATAGTGGATTGGACATTTTCTGGAAATAATTTAACTTTAGTTATGAAAAATAATACCACTGAACAACTAAAATTAAATTCAATTAAAGTAAGCAGTCAAAAAAGTGACTTTAATTTAGTTGCAGTTGAGCCAGGCGCAGTATTTACTGCAAATATTACAAATTTCTCGTTGTGTACTGGTGCAACAGAATACAATATTAGTCCTTCAGACATATCTATTTCTTATTCATCAAACAATATTGATGGCAAGATTCAAAGCGGAGTTGCAAGTATTTTAGGGACTTGTCCTGCTTTAGATAAAATCCTTGTAATTGGAGAGCCTTCGCTTGGAGAAAGAGTATTACTTGATAATTTAAGTAATGTTTTTACTTACCGAGTAATTTTAGCTAGTTCCTTGAGTAGTAATGTTTCAAGTGCAGATTTGGCTGAATACAAGATTATTATTTTAGATCAAAGTAATTCTACTGATAAGAGTGTGTCGGTTGCTCTTGGTGATGCATTTCAAAAATATGTTGCTAAAGGTGGAAAATTAATTGTAGTAATGAACTCGGGAGCTTACAAATATACGGCCCCTACTGATTTAGTTGTTTTAAATCCCTACGCTATTGGTTGGAAAGCAAATTTTGGAAATATAGTTCCTGCAAATTGTGTAGTTGGGGAGTATAATGTTCTTTCTTGCGACAATAAAAGTAAGTTGTCAGTGATTGGAAGAGTGTTTGCGCAAGATTTTAATAGTCCAATAATGAGTGGAATTAATGTGGATCCGATTCTTGGGCAAGCCCCAAGAGCAATGGAAACATTCCCGGTTCAAGTTAGTGAAGGTGCAAAAACTATTGCTTTTTTGCGAGTTGAAACTGCTCCAAAAACATATCCTGCAATAATTGAAAAAAAAGCATTTCCAATGGGGGATGTAATCTATTTCAATTATGACCCTGGTATGACTCCAGAAATATTAAAAAATACGCTATACTATCTAAAGTAAACAAAGGGGCGCATAATAGCGCTTCTTTTATTTTTTTTATAATTTTCTTTTGAAGAGTTACTTTAAGGGGGAGGTTTTTCCCCTTAAGCACTTTTATATACTTCTTTTTTTCTTATCTATTCAGTGTTAAGTGATTAATTATGTCTGTTGTTTCTGTAATGAATATTTCTAAAAATTACGGTGCTAAAAAAGTTCTCACTGATGTTTCATTTACAATTGAAAAAGGAGACATATTTGGTCTACTAGGTTCTAACGGTGCTGGTAAAAGTACAATCACTTCAATTATTTTAGGGCTTGAGAAACAATCAAGCGGGGAAGTAATTTTATTTAATGGGGATAAATCAAAACCAATTAAATCAAGGATTGCGCTTGTTCCTCAAGAAACTGCATTTTACAATGATTTTTCAGTTGAAAAAAACATGAAATTTTTTGCAAGTATTGCTGGTCTTAAAGGAAAAAAAGCAAAGGATAAAGTAAATTTTCTACTTAAGTGGTTAAATTTAGAGGATTTTAAACATGTTAAATCTGATTTTTTGAGTGGGGGATATCAGAGATTACTAAATATTGCGCTTTCTTTACTTCATGATCCTGAATTAATTTTCCTTGATGAACCAACTGTGGGGCTTGATCCAAAAATGAGACAAATGTTTTGGGATAAAATAACCGAACTTAAAGAGGATGGCAGAACAATTATTCTTACTACTCATTACATGGATGAAGCAGAAAAGTTGTGTACCAAAGTTGCTTTGTTAAAGAAAGGGAAATTACTGAAGATTGGTTCGCCATATGATTTAATTCAACAATATGGGGGAATAAAAGTAACTGTTTTTAAAATTTTAAATGGAGTTTCTGATAAAGATTTAGACAATATTAAAACTGTATTAAAACAACCTCAAATTTTTTCAAAAGGGGATTATTTGTTTATTCCATTAGGATCGGAACATAATGTTGAGAAAGTAACGGCTCTTACTGAATGGTTGATGAAGAAAGGATACAATATTGTTTCTTCCACTACAAAAGATCCTGATTTGGAAGATGTTTTTCTTAATATTACCGGGGATAAGTTTAATGATAATATAAAGTGATTTGGTATTTAGTTAAGTGAAATTTATTTTTGTAAAATGTTTTAGAATTAATGGTTTGATGTTTATGAAGTTTTTTGAGATTGTTTGGAAAGAAATTTCTTTAGTAAAGAGTCAAAAGATTGCTCTTTTGTTAATTATTCTTTACCCTTTTCTTGTAATAGGCTTACTTGGTTCAGCTTTCACAGGGATGGATGTCTCAAAAATGACTGGGACAAAAATAGGGCTTGTTAATGCCCTTGATTTCAACTCAGATATTACTGGAAAGTTTTCTTCAATGAAGGAACTAAAAATAAGTCTTTATCCTGATATTAATTCACTTACTAATGCAATAAAGAAAAAAGAAATTACGGCAGGAATTAGGCTCCTTGGTTCTTCTGCTAACTCCCAAATAAAAGTAGAGTTGTTTTATGATAATTCAAGTCTATTATCTTCAAGATTTTTTATTGAAATTGCAAAAGCAATGATGCAAAGAGTCACTTCTGAAGTAGTTCAAACTCAGCTTTCAGGAGTGCTTCAAACAGTTTCCTCTTTGGGAAAAAATTTGGATTCAGAACTAAAAAATATTTCTGATTTTAAAGCTAAATTAGCCTCTGCTGAAGTTTCATTAAATAATTTAGAGACAAAAGTTAATGCGCTTGATTTTAATGCAGTTGAAAGTGAATTAAATTCTCAAAAAACAAATGTAGATTCTTTTAATTCAAAAAATACTACTTTTAAAAATGATATTGCTTCATTCCAATCTTCTTTCAATGAATTCAAAACAGAATATTCTTCTCTTAAAACTCTTTTAACAAGAAACCAAACTGCATTACGTGCACTTCCTGCCCAAATTGGAGCAGCATATGCTTCTATTGATCAGGTAATTTCTAATCTTGAATCACTTAAGGCAACTTTGCCTACTGAAAGTGCAAAAACCCAAATGGATGAGCAAATTACTCGGCTTAACTTAATTAAATCAAATATGTCTGATTGGAATGCACTTGCAAGTGACTTAATTGTTCTTACTAATAAGATTGTTGATGATTCTTCTTCATTAAATCAAACTATTGCAAAAGCGGATTCTATGTTTGCAAGAGTGAATGCTGAATCTCAAAATGTTTCTGCCGTGTTATCCTCTTCAAGTGCTTCAATAACTCAAATGAATTCTAAATTAATGGTATTTAAAGAATCAATTAATGAAGTTAAAGATTTGATTGTTGAGGCAAGAAAATCAAAAAAAGAGATTGAGGAAAAACTTAATGCCTCTGATTCATTACTTGGTCAATTTTCTTCAAAAATACTTGATATGAAAGATCTTGATCCAAAAGTACTTTCTCAACCAGTTTTATTTTATGAAGTTCGAATGTATAACGTTGATCCTTTTGGGATACTTGTGGCAAACTCCGCAGTTGTTGTTTTAATTTTGACTTGTATGTTATTAACCTCAATTTTGGTTCTTCTTGAAAAGAATCAAAATGTTTCTTTGAGATTATCTTTGAGTAATACAAGTAGATTTACTTTATTATTTGGTAAAATGACTGGGCAATTAGTAATAGCTTTAGTTGAAGCAGTTATTATTTTTATTGTCGCTTTTACAAAAATTGTTTTGCCATTTCCCATACTTGGTTTTAGTTCAATTGGATTTGGGCTTGTTACAAATTGTTCACTTGTTGATTTGTTCTTAGGTATTGTAGTTATTTCAATTGCGTTTATTTCTATGGGTATTTTGATTTCTTTTTTCACTAAAAATCAATCTACAGCAATACTAACTTCGCTCCTTCTTGTAGTTCCAATGCTTTTCTTAAGTGGGATAATTCTTCCAATTGATTTTATGGAACCTTTTATGCAAATGATAAGTTCACTTTTACCATTGACAATAGCAAACAATCTTTTGATTGGTTTAATTGTAAAAGGTATTCCGCTTGCAGAAATGTCCTTTGAAGTAGGATTACTATTAGGGATAGCGCTAGTAGTATTTGTAATTGTGTTTGTTAAAAAGAATGCTTTGTATAGTTTAGTTTTGATTAATTTGATTAGTTCAACTAAATAATTATTCTATTTTTTTTTTTTATTTTCCTTTTATTGGCAACTTCCAGTAGAACTATCTTTTGTACAATACGTTTCGTCTTGACTTCTTGGGTAATATGTTTTGGTAGGGTTTTTCTTACTCCAAGCTCCAACACATTCGTGCGCGTATGTACATCCGGTGCAGTAGTGGCTTTCTTCATATATCCCATTCATTGCATTTTGAACAGTGCTAGTAGAACTTTCATCAATAGTACAAGAAGTATTAGTTTCTTTTTTGAATGTGATTGAGTTTTGGTCAATTCCTGCATTGAGGGCGTCAAAAGTAAATTCTGATTTGTATTCTCCAATGTTGCTTGGTAATACATCAAAGATTAGGGTGGTACTTTCTTTTGGCATAATTAATGGAACTTCTTTTTGAACAACATTGTAATCTGTAGCTTCCCACCCTTTTGAAGATTTTTTATACAAGTTCATTGTAACTGTTCCGTAAGTGATTTGAAGTGCTCCTGAGTTTTTTAGAGTAACTTTTATTTGAGGGGCATTAGTGGTTTCCCCAATAAGTGCTAATTTGCTTATTTGGGCTTGCGCAGGAAGTAATCCTAAGTAAACTTTACATACTGGAATTCCTTCAATTCTTATACATCTTGTACTAGTTAGTATTTTTTTTGTTTCTTTAACCTCAACAAAATCATAATCCCAACTTATTGCTTTTGTGCAAGAGGTTTTTCCATTTGCATCGGCTTTTCTAATACAACATTCATTTGGGTTATTGCATTCCACTGAAACAATTGCTTTTTGTTTGTCAGACAAATCTTGTGCTCTTAATGTGAAATCTTTTGGAAAATTCAAATATCCTTCTTGTACAGTTTGTCCTTGCATTGTTTGTGTTTGGGCTACTTCAATTGATTTTTTTAATTGAGCAATTGGGTTTTCTGGGGGGAAGAATTGGGTAAGTATGGTTAAAAATATTGCAACAAATGCAAGTGCGGCAATTGCGTAAACTAATAATTCAAATACTTTCATAAATTCACTTCAATAAAATTACTTCTCTTGCAAAAAATTTTTTGATAATCATTCCAATCACCATGGCCATTGCAAAAAGAAAAATATACATAGTCCAGTTGTCTTGGTAGAAGAATAAATCTTTCCATTCTCCTGCCCAGCGTTCTATTCCCCAAAGTATCCAAAGTACTATGACCAATGAAATGAGTATTATTGTCCAGTTAATTAATTTGCGCATATTTGATCAGTATAATTTGGCTTTTTCTCTAATTAAACCTTGCTTTTTGGAGAAACTTAAGCTTTTTCGGAGTATATTTCCTCAAGTGAAACCCTTTTTTGGTTTTGATACATTTTTTTCACTTCATCAACCGTGGTTGAGTCTTCTGCTTTTTTGTCACTATGTTCTCTAAATTTTATCATTCTTGGGAATCTTAATGCATATCCTTTTCCACTTTCTTTTCCGCATGAGTGCATTGGGCTTAAAGTAATTTCATCTGCTCTGACTTCAATTACAATATATGGCTGCACCCAAAAGTCAGGTTCTATTTCTGAAATTACTCTTGCTGGTTTTGTTTTTACTTTAATTTTTGAAAGTTTGTCTTCAAGTTCAGTTAAAATATCTTCAGTCATTCCTGTTCCAATTTTTGCAATGCTTTCAAACATATCATTTTTGGAGTTATACGCTGCAACAAGCAGTGCTCCAAGACCAAATTCAGTTCTTTTTCCTTTTCCAGAGTAATATCCAATTATTACAAGATCAAGTGTGTCTTCTAGTGTTCCTTT
Source organism: uncultured archaeon (assembly GCA_964578405.1). GTDB lineage: Archaea > Iainarchaeota > Iainarchaeia > Iainarchaeales > JAAZKV01 > JAAZKV01. The sequence continues at coordinate 9,430 of CAZOCW010000008.1, forward strand.
GTAGGAGCGTTTTAATTTAATCCATGCAAATTTTCTTGCTCCTGCAATATAAGGTGCAGATAAATCTTTTGCAATTATTCCTTCTAAACCTCTTGAGATTGCATCTTCAAAGAAATTTTCAAGATCCGTCGGATTATCAAGTATTTTTTGTTCACTTAACTTGATTATTCCTCCTTCTTTAACAATGCTTTCAAGTTTTGCTCTTCTTTCAATTAATGGTTTGTCTAAATAACTTTCTCCATCAACGTACATTACATCAAATAAAAATAATTTCAGAGGATATTCTTTTGCTTTTTTTTCAATTTCATATTTTCTTTTTCTTTGAATTGTAACTTGGAATGGATAATACTCTTGGGTAGTATCATTAAACGCTAGTGCTTCCCCTTCAACTATGCATTTTTTTGGAAGCAAGTGTGTTTTAGCAGAATGAATAATTTCAGGAAACATTTGAGTAATGTCTTCGCTTTGTCTTGAGAATATTTTTATAGTATCATTTTCTTTACTGATTTGTACTCTAAATCCATCATATTTTGCTTCAACTGCGCATTTTCCAAGTTTTTCAATTATTTCTTTTGCGCTTGGTAATCTTTCTGCAGCAGTAGGGCGTATTGGAGTTCCAGGTTTTATTTTTATTTTTTCAAGACCCATTAGTCCTTCTTTTTTTATTATTTGTGCAATTTCTCCCAGATCAGAATCAACATTGTATGCGGCTTCTATTTTTTCTCTAATTGCAACTTTTATTTTTCTTTGTTCATCTTCAATTTCTTTTTCCTCTTTTTTACTTTGTACGTTTTTTTTCTTTTCTTCAAGTGCTAATTGTTCTTTTTTTGACAATACCATTGCATAAGCATCCATGATTGTTGGGTCCCCAATCCCTAGTCTAATGTTTCCTAAGGGAATTCGTGCAATGTACCTTGCCTCTGTTGGGGAAGAGGAGTTAAATAATTCAGCAAGTAATTTTGTTTTTAGTTCTTGACTTCCAGTTCCTTCAGAAGTCGACATTTTTTTTAAATTTGAAAAAACTTTTTCCACAGTTAATTCTTCAGCAAATAATGCTCGTTGTTTTCTTTTTGCCATCATTTCTTCTGCAGCAGTTCCAAGGTCCCCAATTTTATTAAATAGTGCATCAACTTCTTCGCGAGTAAATCCTGTAGCTTTTGCTATTCCTTCTGCAATTAATTTTTCTCCAAACCCAATTTCACTTCCCTCAAATTGTGGGGAAATTCTTCCTTGTAATAAGTAAACTACTTTTTTTGAATCTTTTGCCGGAGTTTTGTCAAATAGTTCTGATAAGTGATCCGTCATTACAAGCCGAGAAGAGGCTTTTTCGATTTTGTCAAAGTACTCTGCAGTTTCTTTAAAGTTCATTTTATTCACTTTATTTGTATTATTTCTAAATCTATTGTGGTTGATTAGATTTTTATATTCCTCGAACAGTAGTATTTGTATGGCTTGGGGATGGGAATTCATTGCGGGGCTTGATCCTTTTGGAAATGGAATGATGGGGGTAATTGGTTCCTTTGTTTTCTTATTTGTTTTTGGTTATATTGCTGCAAGGGGTGGGGAAAATCCAATTGAAAAAACTATTGAAACTATTGGACTTGCTTTTGTTATAGGGTTATTTTTGGTAATGTTTAATTTGCCTCCTTTGTTTATAGGAGTAGGGTATTTGGCGGGGTATATTCTTGCAATTAAATACTTGAATAAAATTAAAACTGATTTTAATTGGTTTTTGTCAATTTGTTATCTTATAATGGTTTTTGGGGTACTTGCTTTGCTTGATCAGTTTAGTGGGCTTTGGTGGACTGTTGCAGCAACAGTTGTTTTAGTTTTAATGAATGAACTTTCAATAAAAGAAGAAGCTAAGAAAAAGGCAAAAAAATGACCCGACCCAACTTTTAAAAACCATTTTGATGACTTTTTTCATTATAATGCTTGGTGGCAAAGTCACTTAGGTTATCGCAATATGGGGATATAGTCTAGCCTGGTTAGGACCGGCGCTTTGGGAGCGTCAAACGCGAGTTCAAATCTTGCTATCCCCATTTTGTTTCTTTTTCTTATTTTCTATTTTAATCTCTAATCCAGTCTTTAGACTGGATGTTAGCGTTTTCCATGATGCACCTTTGGGAAGGTGCGTTCCCGAATCTTGCTATCCCCATTTTGTTTCTTTTTCTTCCTAACAAAATAAATCTTTTTTTAAATAGAATTTTTCAATAATCAATTAATATTTTCCAATTTAATTGGGGGTTTATTTATGAAGAAAGAAACGTGTGAAAGTGAAGGTGGCTGTTGTGGGGTCAATGGGCACAAATTATTTGCTATTATTGCAATTGTGCTTTTAGTTGGATTATTAACTATTGGCGCATTTACTGCAGGCAATATGCAAAATCAAAGAGTAGTAGTAAGTAATGATTCTGCGCCTGATATTAAGACTATGAGTGTTTCAGGAAATGTAGTCAAAATGGTTGCTCCTGATAAAGTTGATATTGTTTTGAGTGTTGATACTTTAGATAAATCTGCACAAGCTAGTCAAAGTGCTAATGCAGTTATTGCAGACAAAGTAAAAGGAACTCTTGAATCTTTTAGTTCAGTTAGAGCTGAAGTAAAAACAGTTTCTTATTCAGTAACTGAAGAATTTGAATGGAATAAACTTACAGAAAAATCTGAATCAATTGGTTATAGAACAAGTAATCAAATTCAAGTAACTTTAAACGGAAATGATATTTCAGCTGCTGGAAAAATTATTGATGCTGCTGTTATGGCTGGTGCTAATAAAGTTTCAAGTATTTCTTTCGGATTAAGTAAAGAAAAAGAACTCAGTGTTAGAAAAACTGCGCTTAACGAAGCAAGTAGTGTTTCAAAAGCAAAAGCAGATTCTATTGCACAAGGATTAGGAATTGCAGTTGGAAAAGTTTATAGTGTTTCAGAAAATTCATTCTATTACACTCCAAACTACGCAAACTATGATATGGCTAAATTGGTTGCGGCTCCAGAAGCAGCATCAACTCCAATTGTAGCTGGCGATGTAGAAGTTAATGCAAGTGTTAGTGTACAATTTGAAATAAATTAGAAAACAAAATTATTTTGATTGCAGGCATTTGCTTGCAATCAATTCTTTTTTTTAATAAAATTTACAGGTAAGGAAATCCTGCTCTTTTTTGTTTTGCAAGATTAGCTTTTTCTTGGGCTTTACTTAAGTTTCCCTTTCTTTCTCTTTGTCTTGCAAGTGCCATAGCAATTTCTCTATCTTCTCGAGTTGGTGCTCTTGTAATTGGTTTTACTTTGCCTTTATTTCCAATTCTTTGTCTTTCAAGCATTCTAATTCTTTCAATATCTTCATGAGTAGCTGTAGGTAGTCTTAATCTAAGAAAACTTTTACTCATCGGTTTTACTTTTGGTTTACTTTTTACTACTCCTAGTTTTCTTGTTCCTACCATTTTCTACCACCTATAATACAAATGGCTTTATTGTTAATAAACTTAATTCCTAGCCTAATTTTTCCCAGTATTAAAAGCCACAATTCTTTAAATAAAGAATAATGTTATTTATGTTAGGTGGTTTAATGCCTGTTATGAGAAAAGTTCCAAAGTTTGGTTCGAGTATGAAACATAGTGATTTACTAAAATCCTCTCGAGGAGTATTTATTATTGGAAGACATTCTGATAAGGGGCCTGCCGCTAATGGTTTAAGTGCTGAGGGGGAAAAAAGAGCTGCTTGGGCTGGAAAGAATTTGCCAAAAGGATATGTTCTTCACATGAGGCATCCTGCTAAACCAAGGCATGCTGCAACTGCGGGAATTGTTTTTAAAGAATATCAAGGTGAAAAAGGTACAATTAAGGAACTTGATTCATTAAACTTTGAAAATTATGTAAGTAATATGGGTGAATTTGATAAAATAATGGCTAAATTTAATGATCCTAAAACTACTCAAATGTGGATTAATGGGGAAATTGATTCAAAAATTGCAAATGAAGCAACGCATGTTGGGAAATCTATTTTGACTGATGTTAATAAACAATTTCTTGAAAATGAAGTGCAAGGAAAAAAGAATTTAATGGTCGCAGTTACTAGTTCGGGTGCTGAAGGATCTATAATGAAATTCTTGGGAATTGATCCTTTAAAGTTTAAAGCAAAAAAATCTTTAGCTAATCGAAGTAAAGAAAGAAGAAATGTTCTTCCTCAAGCTGGAGAGTTATTGCGTTTTACTGAAGGAATGGTTTTCTTTGTTGGGCCAAAAAACGAATTAATAATGAGATTTCGCGGAAGACCATTTAGAATAAAACAGGTAAATGGGAAAATGGTTGCAATCAAAGCATAACTACCGCAATTATGATTTTTTATTTGTGAATAATATGGGTAAAGAGTTGCTTCTTGAATGGTTTAAATCTCTCTCAAAAGAGAGTGTTGCTATTGCGGGCGGTAAGGGAGCTTCTTTAGGAGAAATGACTCGCGCGGGTATTCCTGTTCCTAACGGGTATGTTATTCTTTCAAGTTCTTTTGAAAAGTTTTTAGAAGAAACTGATCTGAATGTGGAACTTGATTCTATTTTAGATCAAGTTAATCACAAAGAAATGCAATCTATTGAGGATGCTTCTGAAGAAATTAAAGCATTAATAATGAATGCAAAAATGCCAAAGGATATTGAAAAAGAAATTGTTAAAGATTTCAAAATTCTGGATTCAAAGTTTGTTGCAGTTAGAAGTAGTGCAACAAGTGAAGATTCTTCTTCTGCTGCTTGGGCTGGACAACTTGATAGTTTTCTTAACACAACAAATAAAACTTTACTTGAAAATGTAAAAAGATGCTGGGCTTCATTATTTACTCCAAGAGCTATTTTTTATAGATTTGAAAAAGGGTTGCATGACACAAAAATTAGTGTTGCGGTTGTTGTTCAAAAAATGGTTGAATCCGAAGTTAGTGGAATCGCTTTTTCAGTTCACCCTGTTACACAAGATAGAAATCAATTAATTATTGAAGCTGGATTTGGTTTAGGGGAAGCAATAGTTTCTGGGCAAATTACTCCTGATTCTTATGTTGTTGAAAAAGTCCCACGAAGAATAATTGACAAAAATGTAAGCGATCAAGAAAGAGGATTATTTAAAATCCAAACTGGTGGAAACGAATGGAAAAGTACAAAAGCAAATGGAGCACAACAAAAACTTTCAGATAAACAAATCCTTGAACTTAGTGAAATAATTCTTAGGATCGAAAAGCATTATGGTTTTCCTTGTGACATTGAGTGGGCGTTTGAGAAAGGAAAATTTTACATTGTTCAATCAAGACCAATTACCACCTTGACGGACAAGAGCGGGGATAAAGAAATGCCTAGTGTTGTTAAGGCAAATAAACCGATAGTTGAAAATAAGTTTAAAAAAAAAGAACTAATTGCTGATTTATCTTCTGCAAAACAATATTTAGAGAATAATCCTTTAGATATTAAAGAAGCAAAATGTTCTCTTCTTGCCGGGGATATTCTTTTCAGAGAATACGCAGAAGAAAATTGTTTTGGATTAAATTATTCTCCAATTTTTATTCCTTATGCGAATGCAGTTGTTTCTCAAATAATTCCTGAAGCAAAGATGAAAGAATTTGAGCGAAAGAGTTGGGATGTTTTTATTAATGATAAAAAAAAGTTCCAAACCGTACTTCATGAAGCAAATAGAATTCAAAAGAAAATTGATTATATTTCACTTGATCCCAAAGGGATTGATTCTATTTCCGATAAGCAATTACTTACATATTTTTCAAAGTTGGAAGAGTTAATGCGAGAGTGGTGGAGAATTGGGGCAATTGGGGAAGAAAAAGGGCTTGTAGTTGAAGAAAAAATAGTGCCAATGCTAATGAATAAGTTTTCTCTTTCTCCTGATGAAGCAAGAGAATATGTGATGACTTACACACTTCCATCAGAGCAATCTATTTTTAGTAAAGAAAGAGTAGCTTTTTTGGATTTGTGCATTTTAGCAGCAAAAGACAAAGAATTAATTGGTTTAATTAGTGCTGGAAAGGAATTGAAAGGTAAAAAATATGTTTCTTTCTTAAGTAAAATGAAAGAATATTCCAAAAAATATTTTTATTCCCGAAGTGATTTTTACTCAGCCAAATACCTTGATTACAAAACCCTCTCGGGCCTAATATCTGTGCATTGCTCTTCAACCCCTATTGTAAAAATTGTTGAAGAAAAAGAACACATTTTGAAGAATTATGAGAAGTTAATTAATGATAAGAAAAAATTATCTAAAAAAGTTGTTCTTGCTAAGGGTGAAAAGCAGTACTTGGAATATTTTACGGCATTGCAATTATGGCTTGATGAAAGAAAGTTGAGTATGCTCAAACACTTTTATTATTTATTCATTTTCCAAACTGAAGTTTCAAAAAGAAAGAAAATAGAATATTCCACTATTTCATTAATGGATTTTGCCGAAGTGAAATCTGTTATTTCTAATAAAAAACTTGATTTGAATTTGGTTAAGGCTCGAGAACAAAATGCATTTTATATTTATCAAGAAGGTCAAAAAGAACTTCTTTTCGTTGGTGAAGAAGCTAAAGAATTAAAGAAATCTATTTTTGGTGCAAATGATTCAAGTTCAGTGATTACAGGGACTGTTGCGAGTAAGGGGAAGGATTCATCAAAGATTATTGTGGGCGTAGTAAAAATAATTTTTGATCCTTCAAAAGATTCACTTGAAGAAGGGGAGATATTAGTAACCTCCATGACTCGCCCAGAGTTTGTTCCAATAATGAAGAAAGCTAAAGCGATTATTACTGATGAAGGGGGAATTGCTTGCCATGCTGCAATAGTTTCTAGGGAACTAGGAATTCCTTGCATAATTGGCACAAAGAAAGCAACCAAATTGTTATCTACCGGTTCAAGAGTTGAGATTGATGCTGAAAAGGGAATTATTAAAATTTTAAAATAACTTTGTGATGTTGTGGTTTCGAAAGAAGATCTTGTTGGAAAGTTTCTTTCAGAAATGAATGGGGGAAATATTATTCATCAATCTGGGATGATGTCTTGTTTTACAGCTGATTTTATTGTGGGTGGATGGGTTAACTCAAAATGTAAATCCTTGTATAAATCAAGGATTGGTCCAATAATTTTCCTTTTAAAAGATTCTAACGGTAATGCTTTTTTTGCAGAAAAACCGTGGGTTGGGGTAGCACTTGATAATTTGAATCATTTTTTTGAAAATAAAAGTGAGGGGAAGTTAAAAGAGTATAAAGAATTTTTGAAAGTAAAAAAAGAATGTACGCAATTTTATTCAAAAGTTAATAAAGAGCGAGTTTATTCAAATGCAATAAAAACAGAACTAGTTTCATATTTAAAAAAAGGGATAAAATTAGCCCAAGACGCTTTGGCCGCATCAGCTTTTGCAGAGTCTCTTGATGAAAAGTTATTGCTCAAAATATTTCTTGAAAACAATACTTCGGAAGAGGAAGCAAATAAAATTATTGAGGTTTTAATGAAACCTTCTTTTGAATCAATAAGTTTGACTACTGATAAAGCACTTCTTAATTTTAAAAACCTGGAAGAAGTTCAATGGCTTTTTTCAACATATTATTCTACTACTGATTTTAAAGATTTAAAGAATAAAGTTGAACTGCAAATAAAAGAAAAAGGCGGTAGAGAAAACTTAGCTAAAGAAATAAAATTAATTGAATTAACTATTTCAAAAAATATGGGTGAAATAAATGCCTTACGTAAGAATTTGAGTGAAAAACAAAGAATAATTGTAGATTTTGCTATTTTTAATATGCGAATGAGGGATGAAAGAATTGACCCTATGAAAAAAGGAATTACTATTGCATATAATGCGAGTAAAGAATATGCTAGTCGGATTGGTCTTGATGTAAATTTGGTTTCTAATCTTACTGTTGATGAATTAATTGACAAAAAATACTCTGTTGAGGATCTAAAAAGAATTTCAACCTTGCGAAATAATGGTGTTGGAGTTTTTGTTACTCAAAATGGAAAGCAAGTTTCTTTTTTAGAATTTAATGAAAACATTAAACGAATTGAGGATGTAATGCATAAAGAAATTGATTCTTCTAAATTAATAGGCGCGATTGCAAATAAGGGGGTTGGAAAAGGAATTGTAAAAATTATTCTTGGAGAAAATGACTTTTCGAAGTTTAATGAAGGCGATGTTCTTGTTGCATCTATGACGAGAATTGAGTATGTGCCTTTAATGAAAAAAGCAAGTGCAATAATTACAAATGAAGGAGGAATTACTTGTCATGCGGCGATTGTAAGTAGGGAACTAAATAAACCCTGTATAATCGGTACTAAAATTGCAACTAAAGTTCTTAATGATGAGGATTTAGTTGAAGTAGATGCTAATATCGGAATTGTGAAAATATTGGAAAAGAAAAAGTAGAATTTGAATTTACTTTTATTTCAATCCAGCTTCTATTGATTCAACATCATCAGCAGAAATAATTTCGTATCCTTCACCATCGTATTCTAATTCAAATAGTGCGCAGTCTTTGATTCCTTTGATTTCAAATCCTAATATTTCTCTAAAAATGATTGTTATTGGTCCGCCGTGGGTTACAAATGCAATTGTGTCGGTTTCCATTTCGTTCTCTTCTTCAATTATTTCATTAAAAGCAGCGAGTGTTCTTTCGCAAAATGCAAAGTATTCTTCAGAATCTTTAACGTGGTGGTGTGGATTATTTTCCTCAAGGTCCATTACTTCGTCAGGGTGTTTTTTCTTTGCTTCAGTTTTTTTCATTCCAGTTAAAATCCCATATTGGTTTCTTTCTCGCATATCTTCCACAGGGGTAACTTCTTCAATTCCAAGTTCTTCGCCTAGAATTGCTGCAGTTTCCATGGCCCTCTTTTTTGGGCTAGTAAATAGTTTTGAAATTTCATATTCTTTTATTCTTTTAGCTAGTTTTTGTACTTGTACTTGTCCTTTTAGGGTGAGCGAGTCATCGTAGTCTCCACCATAGCGTTTCTCAATATCGCCAGTAGTTTCTCCATGTCTTAACAAGAATACCTTCATTTTCTCACAAAGAAAAAATAATTCCAAGACTTTATAATTGTTATTAAAATCAGTCAATTTTTATAATAGGGTGTTTTTTTGGGGGTTGAAAGCAACAAAAGTAGTTTGCATTGCAAAGGATTATTAATCACTTAAATTCTAACATACTATTAATTTGAAATTGATTGATTTGTATGTCTATTGTTGATAAAATACCTGATTGTTTAAAGGTTCTTATTAAAGTAATGCAAAAGCAAGAAATTGAGTTTTGTGTTGTGGGTTCAGCTAGTTTATTTTTTCAAGGTTTAATTATAGTCCCACATGATATTGATTTAGTTGTTCCAAAAAATGATTTGGTGAAAATTACTAAGTCTTTGAAAAAATATTGTGTTAGTCCTATTACTCCGCATGAAAATGAAATTAGCTCCTATTTTAATGCAGTTTTCAAAATTAATGGAGTAGAAGTTGAGATTCTGGAAGATTATAAGGTTAAGATTGATGGCAAAATTTCTCCAGTTGGCCAAAGAGCACTTGATGAAAAGAATTTTGTGGAATATGGTGGAGTACAATTAATGTGTTCTAGTTTGCGCTCAGAATTGTCAAAATATAAATCATTTAATCGAGATAAAGATAAGCAAAAAATTAAGTTAATTGAAGCAAGATTGAATGAAAATAAACCTGTTGTATCTGAAGGGATAACAAAAACTGCAAGGTTAATTTTGTTTGATTTTTTAGAAGTTAGAAAGAACACTAAAATTCTTTTGATTAATGATCATGCTCAAAATCCTGTTCTTGAAGCTTTCAAATCGGTACTTGATAAAGAAAAAATTCCTTTTGCTGAGGCTAAGCTTAAAGAAGATAGAATGAGTAGTGAACCAATTCCTGATATTTTGTCTCAAATGGTGAAAGCAAAAATAATTATTGCTCCTACTAAAAAGAGTATTACTCATTCTCCTGAAACTAAAATTGCTGCGGATAAAGGTGCAAAAATAATTACTCTTCCAAGTATTACTGAAGCGATATTCCAAAAGATTGGAGAAGTTAATTTTGAGGAAATTTGGAAAGAGAATAATAAAATTGCTAAACAATTAAGGGGAAAAAATAAAGTGCAAGTTACTACTCCTTCTGGAACTAGTCTTTCATTCTCAATTAAGAAAAGAGAATTGCATGGATTAAAACCAAAAAACAAAGGGTTTGTAATGAATCTTCCAATGGGTGAAGTTTATTGTGCTCCGATTGAGGAAACAATGGATGGGGAAATTTTTATTGATTATTTTAAAGAATTTATTAAGCCAGAGAACAAGGCTTGGATTAAAATTGAAAATGGGAGAATCTCTGAATGGAATCCAACTGCTCAACCCTTCATTGATGCTCAGCGTGCGGAGAATGGTTTGATTGTTGCTGAATTTGGTATTGGGACAAATAAATCTCATAAAAGCCCAATTGGAAATATTTTGCATGATGAGAAAATCTTTGGTACCGTTCACATTGCTTTTGGTAATAATGTTTCTTTTGGTGGGAAGAATAAGAGCCCGGTTCATAATGATTTGATTTTAGTTAAGCCCACGGTTCTTATTGATGGAAAAAAGTTAGAGTGGTAGTTTATTTTGCCATTATTAATGC
>CAZOCW010000009.1:0-4691 GCA_964578405.1 uncultured archaeon
TATTATATTTAATGAATATGTTCGAAAGAATTTTTTATCCTCTTCACTTGCCTCTCCGCTACTAAAAGGGTGAGAATGTAATGATCCAACAATGGTTTCATCAAATGGAATAGATAATGTGTTTATTGAAGCTGCATCTTCACTTGTTTCAGATGGGACAAAAACTATTTCTGTTATTTCTTTCTTTTTTTTATCCCCTCCAAGTAGACAAACAAACTCTTCGGGCAAAAAGTTATTTGCTGCAATTATTGCGTTTAAAAGTACGCTTTGTTTTATTTTCCACATATAATTAAAGTAGAATGAAAAGGTAGAAAAATAGGGTGGGCACAATGAGCGAAGACATGCATAGGCTTCGTTTTGCTTTTTTTGTAAGAACAAAAATTCCAAGTGCGGTTGAGAAGAATAGTGTAATTAATCCAATTAATCCGTTTAATATTCCCACAAGGAGGATCATTAAGAGGATAGTTCCTATTGAAAGCATTTGGGTTTTATTTTTTTCAAGAAATTTTGCTGCTTTTTTAGAAATCCATATTGCGCTTATCCCTCCAATTCCTGCAGAAATGATCATTATAAGAGTTCCATAAAATAGAGTATTTTCTGTGTAAAATATTTTATCTTGAATTGCAAGCATTGCTCCGTTTCTTGCTTTTGATAAAGCAAAAAGAGTTGCAAATGAAAAGAAAAAATTTGAAACATTAATTGCCCCAAGCATTGCTAAATATTTTTCAGTGTTGTTTAAATTATTTGTAGTATTTTTGAATAAGTTAATTATCCCTGCCGCAGTATTGCTTCCAATTCCGGGCATTACTGCAACAATTGCGCCCCCAATGATTCCTGCGGGAGTGTCTTTTAACATACTTAAATTAATTTTGACAGTATTATTTTGTTTAATTTTGCTTGGGGTTTCATTTAGTGCATATAGTGTTCCTGCTATTCCAAAATACCCTGTTATTAATGGAAATATTTGGTTTTGAAAAAGAATTCCTTGCGTTCCAGCAGCAATTATGACAAATAATGCAATTAGTTTTCCATTTAGTCCTTTTTCCCAAATAATGAATGTAATTAGTGCAATAATTAATACTAATGGAGTTATTTGAATTAATTGTTCTGAATTTTGTTCAATAAATAAGAAAAAAATTGGAGTTAGAGTGCTCCCAATTATTACTGCAACAATTCCTCCTGCTGTTGTTAAGCAAATTGCTTCTAGTCCTCTTCCTTCTAAAAGTAGTTTGTGTCCTGGTAATACTCCTTCAAAAGTATTTTCGCTTGGTGCGCTTAAAAAAGTTGAAGGAATAAAATCAACAAAGGATTGGACTATACAAAGACTTAACATGAAAGCAGTTATTTCCATTCCAAAAAATGGGCTTGCGGCCACAAGTACTGCGATATTATTTGAGTGAAGTCCTGGAATTAATCCTGCAATTATGCCGCATATTGCTCCAAGTAAACAAAAGAGTATTATCATTTCTCAATCACTTTTTGGGCAAATATTTCTTCTTGTTTTTTGCCTTTTGGTTTAGAATTTGAGTCCAAGTTTTCAGTTTTGTGTTCTGCGTATATTTGTACATATTGTCCTTTTTCAAAAGTAGTTTTTTTAGGGTAATAAATTAAACTTTCATTCCCATCGTTTAAAACAAAAAGGGTTGTGGGATAGTTTTGAATAATATGTTCTATTCTCCCAAAAAGAATTCCTTTTCCATTTTCTTCAGAAAGTAGTTGAGTTGCAGTTTTTTCTTCAAATTCGTTTTGATAAGTTATTAAAAAAATTATTATTCCTACGATTGTAATGCCTAAGCAAATTTTAGAAAGCTTTTTTTTATTTTTTATTTATTCGTGAGTACAGGGATAAAAAAGAGGTTGTTTGTTTTCGTCGTTTGTCGATTAGAAATTATTCTATGTTAATGTTTATACTTTGGTATCTTGTATTTTGTTTAATTTTATTTTTAATAGTGTTAAGATCCAAACTTATTATTGGAGTCATTTTAACAGTGAGATTAACATCCCCTAAAGCACTTTTAACCATTTTTAAAGAATCAATAGTGGTTTCTTTGTTAGATGCTCCGATTTGTGATACAATTTCGGCTTTCGCAATGCTTAAAGCAATTGTGTCATCGTGGGTTTGCAAGTATAAATTTGTGATAAATATTCCAGAACTTAGTACTATTAGTGTAAGGAATAAACTTTCAAATGCCACTTGGCCGTGTCTGTCCAATTAAATCCCTTTCGTAAATATTACTTGGTTGCCACTACTTTTTTCAATAACTATTTTTTGTTTAACTGGCCCAGTTATACTTGGCACTTTACAGTCTAAAGTTTGACTTTGTGGGATAGAGTAAAATTTTGTGCAGGTGCCGGTCATACATTGTGCGGGGTAGGGTTTTGCAGTTAGTATAGTTTGGAATGAAATATTTTTGTCAGCACAAGTCAAAGTTGTGTTTGCTGGAAGGAAAAGAAGTAATGTCTCTTTACTTCCCTCTCCAAAAGTGGATACTCGTTCTATTGCATTAATTACTTTTTGACTTTCATTATTTGCTTTGGATAAAGCATCAATATCAGTTACTGCACTTTTTGAATCCTGTGTTAGAGGGATTACTACCGTGCTTAGGTAAACAATTACTACTAGAATAATAAACATGAATTCAAGTGCTGCTTGTCCTCTTTGCATTATATTGCCCCCAAAAGTAAAAGTAATACTGCGTCTCCTATTATTAAGCATAGTAAGTACCCTAAAAACATAGTGGGTACAAAAGGCATTGAGTCTTTTATGAGCATTTTCTTTCCAATTAATCCATTTTTTGAAAGTTTTTTAATAATAATTAGTTCTTCGTCAGTGAATCCGCGTGCTTTCCTTGAAGAAATAATTTCTTTTTGTGGGGATATACTTTCAAGAAGTATTGAAGTGTTTTTTGTTTTTATGGCTTGAATTATTTCTTTTAACCCAAGTGGTTTTACCTCAATTACTTTTTTTTCTTTCCAAACAAGTGTAACTGCAGGGATCATTCCTTCAGTTAGATCTTTTACCGCAATTTCTTTTGAAAGAAGTTTTCTTGTTGAGAGCAAGAGTTTTAGGAGTGAATACAAAAATACACTTATTATTGCGGAAGCAATAATTGCTTGTGCCAATAATGTTGAATTAATTATTGCTGCTCCAATAATTGCAATTAAAGTAAGGTATTTCTTTTTTGTCTTAAATGCGCTCCAAATGAATATAACAACAATAATCAAAAAGTAACTGAACATCACATTTGCTAAAAACACATATGCTGCGGAGGCGAATAAACAAGTGTGTATTGCGCTAATTACTATTGGTTTCATTTCAGCGTATAATTCTTTTTGAAAGTTTTTGTTTTTTGCAAGTTTGTAAACAAGCACTGCTACCCCGTAAGGTAAGAATGCAATTAAAGAGTACAAGAATAATTCAATTGGGAAGAAGGGTATTTTTGCTGCGATAAAAGGGGTAGTTGTTAGTAGTGCTGGGGTGAAAGGATTTAGTGCCCCTAGACCCATAAATAATTTTACATCTCCTCCAGCAAACACCCCTATTTTCCATAAAACCCATCCAAAACCGAATCCGAAAGCTAGCCCAAATATTGATAATAAAAATGGGGTTGGGTTAGTTTGAATTATTGATTGAATTCCATAAAGTAATAATCCAATTATTGCCAATCCGTAATTGAGTTTGTTTGTAACAATTCTTTCCTTCAGATCCGTGTATGTTGCAATAATTAATCCAAGTACTGAGATTAGGATTGAAGCGTAAAAGAAAGTTGTTTCTATCATTTACTAGAATAGAGCTCTCTTGTTTATAAAGTTTATTTTTGAAAACATTTGAAAAGAAAGAGTGTTCTTTAGTTGCTGATTATGTTTTCAATTACTTTTGCTCTTGTGTTCAAAATGTCACTTTGAGCTTGGGATGCAATTGAGCGTAAGGATTCAACTATTATTGCAGAGAATATTGCTAACATTATTGCAAATGTTGCTGTTAGCAAATATTCAAATGAAACTTGTGCTCGTTCTTCCATAAAATCCCTTTAATTTAGTTAGCTGGAAGGCTTGCTCCGCACTTTGTTCCTGAAAGTAATGAATCTCCTTTTGCTTCAGATAATGTATTACAGTCAGTTTTGTTGGCCATTTTTATTAATCCGCCATTAACTTCGCTTACTCCGCCTTTCTTTAAATTACATTCATAACATCCGCACATGAAACTATTTGTGTTTAGAGTTTTACAAGTGTAATCATATGTTTGTTGGCTTCCTCCGCCAATTACTGGTTGTATTGTACTTATCATGAATGATACTACTACCGCAACAACTACAACTGCAGCTGCTAACAGTAAAAGATATTCAATTGCTCCCTGTCCTTTGTATTCCATTAAAATCACACTTAGATAAGAACGAAAGAAGTATTTAAACTTTTGTTGAAATGAAAACTAAAAAAAGATTGGGGAAAGGCATTTTTTGCCTTTCCTAAAAAATTGTTATATTTATGGACACTTTACGTTTACTTTTGGATTAGTGAATGTTGAACAGCATGTACAGTTTGCATACGCGCTTGTACATCCGCCTAATGAGTTAACATCAGACATACATTGTAACTTCTGGTTTTGTATATTTTGATCATTTGCTCCACCAGTTGTTTGGTTTTGTCCTTGTTGTAGTACGCTTGTTACTGCGATTATTACGATTGCTACT
>CAZOCW010000009.1:4791-10059 GCA_964578405.1 uncultured archaeon
CTGCTCCTATGATTAGTAGGTATTCGATTGCTCCTTGTGCTCTTTGCTCCATTTTCTTACCTCCCTTCAATTTTGTCTAAAAATAATTATTTGTTAATCTTATGCTTTCAACTTGTTTAAATCGTTGAATGCATTGTTTTGATCCGTTGCACCTTGGTTTCCTTGGTTTTGTCCTTGTTGTAGTACGCTTGTTACTGCGATTATTACGATTGCTACTACTAGGATTGCTGCTCCTATGATTAGTAGGTATTCGATTGCTCCTTGTGCTCTTTGCTCCATTTTAAATTCCCCCTTTTTCTAAGGTAAACATTGCCATAATTATAATTTTTGGGATTATTAAACGTTTTCTTTTGCTCCCAAATACAATTTATGGAGTTTTTGTTTGTTCTTTTGCAGTGTCAGTTAATACATTTGCAGTGCTTTTAATATAAAGTGAAACAATAGTAACTATTGCAATTGCCCCAACTAGTATTAACAAATATTCCATGTTTACTTGTGCGCGTTCTTCCATATTTATCAACCTGCGAGCATTGACTTCACCATTATTGATGAAGCATAATACATTATGAATGCTACTAATAGTAAGAGTGGGATGTATATAATGCTTTTGTTGATTTTTCCTTCTCGAATTAATGCCATCATGGTTCCTGATCCAACTACTTCCACAATTATATAAAGTTGAATTAAAAGAACAATAAAATTACTTGTTTGTGCTGATGCCGTAATTTGACTTGCAGTGAGTGCTTGTGCACTTATCTTTGAAAAATTATTTACAACCGCATTTATTTCTCCAAATATTAATGGTGCAATAAATCCGCCAGCTGCAATCATGAACATGAATTGCATTGTTGTGTTTGATTTTCTATCTTCTTTTAATCTTTGGAAATCTCTTACATCTTCTGCAATATCATCAAGTATTTCTGCTAAACTTGCTCCTGTTTTAATTGAATCAAGTATTATTGTTATTGTTCTTTTTACTAGTCTTGAATCTATTCTTTGTGCAAATCCACTTAGTGCGCTCTCTAAATTTTCTCCGTCTTCAAGTCTTCTTAATGCTAGTCCCATTTCATCAGATAATCTTCCATAATCTGATTCAACAACTTCTCTAAGTGCACTTTCATAAGTATCTCCTGCTTTAAGTGTATCCGCCATTTGTTTTAATGCATCACTAAAGTTTTTCTCAATGTTATCAATTATTGATTCCTTTTTCATGTAAGGGTAACCAATTGTTATTACAAATGCAGCAAGTCCAAAAGCAATTGGGATTAAAGTAGCTTCTCGAAGAATTAATGTACTTAAAATTAAACTTATTACTGCTACCCCGATTGTTGATCCTAAAGAAATTGCAATCCATGCGGGTGCGGGGTATTTCATTTTGCTAAACTCTACCCATCCAGAGTATTTTTCGAATGCGACTTGCAAAATATTTTGTTTGTTTTCCATATTTTTTCACTTTACATTTTTGGTTGTGTTACATAAACTAACACATTCATCATGATTAAAATAATTGGCATTATTATTGCAAAGAAAAGTAACATTATTGGAGGAGTAAGTGGTACGGCCTTAAATAAATCCTGTCCTGAAGCAGAGAGCGGAGAGTTTCTTATTGCTCCAAGAATCATAATTGCAACAGGAAGTACAATACATGCAAAAATAAATATTACTGAAAAGAAATTCATTTTTTGAGAGAATGAATTAATTCTGTTCTTTAAATCATCAGATACTTCTTCTGCGATTTCGCTCATGATGTTTGAAAGGTTTCCTCCAATTCTCATTGCTCTAATAATGTGATTAATTGTTGTTTTTAGTGGTTTACTTTGTGTTCTTAGTGCTAAATGTTTTAGTGCAACACTTGTATCAGTTCCTTCTTCTATTTCATTAACAGTTCTAGCAAATTCTTCACTCAACATTCCATAATCAGTTACAGTTATTGCTTGAATTGTTTTGTATAACCCCATTCCTGCTTTTAGTTCAGTTGCCATGTGTCTTAAAGCAAAAGGTAATTCCATTGAGCAAGCATTTCCTCTTGCAATTGCTTTTTGTCTTGGGATATTAATTACAATTGCAATTCCAACAACTCCTGCTGCAAGTCCAAAAAGAAATGGCATTGTTGTTGCAAATACTAAATTTTTTGTTGTTGCTGCAAGCATTGCGCCTACAAATAATCCTGCAACAAATCCAAATAGCAGACACATAAATCCTGCTGCACTTGTTAGTGCTAAGTATTGATTTGCTGAGTAGTGCATGTTTGCTGAGTAAAGGTAATATCCAACTTCATCACTAAATGGAATTTTTTTTAACGCTTCTTGTAATGGTTTTAGTATTGATTTTAATTGTAAATAAAAGTTTCCAACATCTTTTGCAAGTTTGGAATCAAATGTTTCTAAATCTTCTCGATTTTCAATATCTACTTTTGAATAAGTGTCTTCTGCAATAATTCCTCTTAATTCTTTTAGTGAGCCGCTTACTTCATCAAATTGCATTCCTTCTTCTCTGTACTTTCGTTTCATTGTTTCAACGATTTTTTCTACTTCTTCTTGGTTGACTCTTGTTTCGCTGCTCATTTTTATTCACCAAAACTTTTTTTATCAAGTACAAATTGCTTTGATTTTTCGCTAACTTCTGTTAATGATCTTATATTGTTTGCAACTAAGTTATCTAAAAAGGTTTTCCTTGAGGTCATTTCGGCAAGTAATCGTTCTTTTGAGGTTCCTGTGAAGTTTTGAAGTACTTTTAGGTACTTACTTTCAGCAAATGTTCTTTCAAGTGAATCGCGCGCTGGGTCTCTTTGGAATATTACTTGTGTTTTTGGATTTCCTTCCAGTGCTCCATATACTTCTGCAATTTCACTTATTCTTCTAATAGTTCCTTTTTTTCTATCATAATATCTGTGTTCTACAATTATCATATCTAAGCCTGACATCATAATATTTGGCACACTCATTGGAGGGCTTGTAAGTCTAATTATTGTTTCTTCAGGAGAGTTTGCGTGCACAGTTCCCATTGTTCCATCGTGTCCTGTGTTCATTGCAGTGAATAAAGTAAATGCTTCTTCGTGTCTAATTTCTCCTACAATTATTCTGTCCGGTCTCATTCTTAGTGAGTTTTTTGTTAAAATATCCATTCTTACTTCTCCGCTTCCTTCAAGTCCCGGAGGGCGTGATTCAAGTCTTAT
Organism: uncultured archaeon; assembly: GCA_964578405.1. Taxonomy (GTDB): domain Archaea; phylum Iainarchaeota; class Iainarchaeia; order Iainarchaeales; family JAAZKV01; genus JAAZKV01. The sequence goes on from CAZOCW010000009.1 coordinate 7,967, forward strand.
CCAGTGATTAATTGGTAAATTTAATTCTGCAGTATCTTCAATTGTTATTACTCTTTCTCTGTCTGGAACAAATGCTGCAAGTACGTTTAGTAAAGTTGTTTTTCCTGATCCTGTTCCTCCAGAGATTAATACATTTGCGGGTTTTACCCCCATTCCATCAACACAAACCCAAAGAAATGCTGCAGCTTCGCTGTTTAGTGTTCCCATTCTAATTAAATCTACTATTGAATATGGGTCTGCTCTAAATTTTCTAATTGTAACTGTTCCTCCACTGATTGATGCTGGCGGGATTGTTGCATTTACACGTGAACCATCAGATAATCTTGCATCAAGTAATGGGGCCGCAACATCTACTCTTCTTCCAACTTCTCTTGCAATTTTATTAATTAGATCTTCAATTTCTTGTTCAGAAAAAAATTCAATATTTGTTGTCATCATTTCGTATTCTCTATGGAAAACATAAACTGGTTTTTTTGGTCCAACAATCATGATTTCTTCTAAATAATCATCTTTAATTAAATCATCAATTAATCCGTATCCAACCATTTCTCGAACAACTGCATCCGCATAAAATGCAATTCTACTTTCAGGGATTCTCAAGTTTGGATTATTTTTTATTATTTCCATTATTTTTTGCTTGTAAACAATTCTTCGTTCTTCTGGATTTCTAATTTTGTATGGTGCGATTGAAATTAATCTTGTTGTTGCTTCTTTTAGAGTGTTAATTACTTTTCTTTCAGAAGCAGTTGGTTTTGGAGTGGGAACAAAATAGTAGTTTAAGGGTTTTCCAGGAATTTTATAAATTTTAACTTGTCCGTAACTCTTTAGTTCAATTTTTCTACTTTCATCAAGTTCTCTTTCAATTTGTGTTTTTGTTTCAGAAGTGTCGTCTTTTTCTCCTTGCATTTCTTGTTTAAAATTATTGAAATCTTTTTGTTTTACTTCTTGAGCTAGTGCTTCTTCTTTATCTTCAGGTTTTGTAGCTTCATTGGGCTTAACATTTTTTTCTGTCTCAATATCGTCTTCTTTTGTGCTCTGTTTTGCAGCGCCGATAATGTCATCCAAATAATCAGTTGCCATGCTAAAAGTAGGTTTTTGGATTATTTAACTCTTTTGGGCGGGGGTGGTTTTTCTACTTAAGTAAGTCTTCTTGTAGTTCTAACTTTAAATTTTTTAGCAGTTGTTAATCTTGCTGCAGTTACTCCTGCGCAGCCAGCAAACATTTTTTGTTGTTTTCTCATTTTTGCGGCTTTAGCAACTGCTGCTAAGTATGATGCTTCTTCTCCAAACGTTTTTGTTGCGCTTAAGTTCCATTTATTTTCTTTTAGTAAGTTTCTTACTGTCGCAGTTCTTTCTTCCCAAGCATCTTTTGGATACGGGTGTAATTCTCGTCCACCCACAATTATTTTTTTTGCTTTTAATTCATCAAGTTTTTTTATAAATTTTCTCCAGCCAATCATTGGTTTTGGATCTGTTGCACTTGTTGCTTGTACCCAAAGTATTGTTCCTTGTTTTTTGCCTCCAAGTGCAGAGTCTAGTTCGAGTATTCTTTTTCCTTCATGTGTGTCAAGAACAATAGTCAATACTCGCTGAGTTAAATTTCCTTGAATGAATTTTGTAAATCTTTGATTATCCGCGTGGAGTCCAAGTACGCTTGGCCCTTGATTATGATAGGGGTGAACAATTACAACTGTTCTTTCACTTTGTCTTGATTTAATTAGTTGTTGTATTTCTTCTTGAGTTAGTTCTTCAAGTCGTTTAATCATAATAGATTTAGATATTTGAGTTATTTAAGATTTGCTTAAACGAAGAAAAAAGAAAGAAACTGGAAATTTCCAGTTTCCTTTAAGCTCTTTCTTTTATTTCTTTCAGGGCTTTTGCAAGGAATGCATCTAATGACATTACTTCTTGCTTTCCAGCTCTATCTCTTACAGCAACAGTTCCTGCTTCGATTTCTTTTTGTCCAAGAACTAATGCATAAGGGACTTTTTCTTTTTGTGCTAAACGGATTTTGTTTCCGAGTGTTTCATTCTTGTCATCCAGTTTTACTCTAAAGCCATTTTCCATTAGTTTTGCATAGATTGGTTTAGCGT
>CAZOCW010000009.1:10069-19910 GCA_964578405.1 uncultured archaeon
AAAATATGGTAAAGTGGCTGTTTGGGGAATGACTTTTCCGATAATGGAATTATTCTTAGTTGTTCAGGAGCTAACCATAGTGGAAAGTTTCCACCAGTTTTTTCAATTAATAATGCTAGTGTTCTTTCGTAGCATCCGATTGAAGTTCTATGAATTACATACGGTCTTTTCTTTTGACCATCTTTGTCAATGAAAGTCATATCAAATCTTTCAGGGAGTGCGAAATCAATTTGCACTGTGATTATTGTATCTTCTTTTCCAAATACATTTTTGTATTGAAGATCTAGTTTTGGCCCATAGAATGCTGCTTCTCCGTCCGCTTCAGTGTAATCAATCTTTAAGTCATCAAGAATTTTCTTTAATGCCTTTTGTGAGTGATCCCAAGCATCTGGATTGTCAATGTATTTTTCTTTTTTAGCAGGGTCCCATTTTGAGAATCTATAAGTTATTCCTTTGTCTAGGCCGATTGTTTTTGTTACGTAATTAATTAAATCAACAACTCCCTTGAATTCATCTTCTAATTGTTCTGGAGCCACAATTAAGTGTCCTTCAGAAATTGTGAATTGTCTTACTCTAATTAATCCGTGCATTTCTCCACTTGATTCATTTCTAAATAGTGGTGAAGTTTCTGCGTATCTAATTGGTAAATCTCTATAAGATTTCGTAGAATTTTTATATATCATGAATTGGAATGGACAAGTCATTGGTCTAAGAGCAAATATTTCTTTATCCTTATTTTCATCGCCTAAAATAAACATTCCGTCTTTGTAGTGGTCCCAGTGTCCTGAGATTTTATACAAATCAGATTTTGCCATGATTGGAGTTTTTGTAATTACATATCCTCGTTTTTCTTCTTCATCTTCAACAAATCTTTGTAATAGTTGAATTACTCTTGCCCCTTTTGGCATTAGTAAAGGTAATCCTTGTCCTATGATATCGCTTGTAGTGAATAGTTCAAGTTCTCTTCCAAGTTTATTGTGATCATTTGCCTCAGCTGTTGCTTTAGCTAAAATATAATCCTCAAGTTCTTTTTGTGTTTTAAATGAAATTCCATATACTCTTTGTAGTTGTTTATTTTTGTCGCTTCCTTTCCAGTACGCTGCAGAGCTTTTCATTAATTTTACTGCCCCAATTTCAGCAGTTGAATCTAAATGTGGGCCTTTGCACATATCTGTAAAGTTTCCTGTGGAGTAAGTACTAATTTTTTCTGCTCCTGCAATTTCTAAATCTCTTATCATTTCTATTTTGTAAGGATTATTTTCAAACAGTTTTAGTGCTTCGTTAATCGAAATATCTTTTTGTATCATTTTGTCTTTTTGAGTTAAAATATACCTCATCTTTGATTCAATTCTTTCCAAATCTTTTGGGTCAAGTGCTTTATCTAAATCAAAATCGTAATGAAATCCTTGTTCAATTGCTGGTCCGATTGCAATTTTTGCATTAGGGTATAATTGGGTTAGGGCGCTTGCAAACACGTGTGCTGTTGTGTGCCAGAATTTTTCATTGTATTCTTTTTCCTTTGCGTCCATAAATTCATCTCCCTAAAAAAAATTCTTGCTGGATAAGCCTTTTAAAACAGCTTTTCCGAGCTTAAGCGGTTGTCGTACTAGTAAGTGATTCAGAAGTAGATTCTTGACTAGTGACAATTTTGTTCATAACAAATATGGGTTAACTTAGTATATAAAGGATTTTTGGAAAATGATGTAATTTTTTGTACACCATTTTCTTTAGAAGAATTACATTTTTGGTCTTGAGCACTTTTCTTTTGCGCACCAGCCAAGGTATTCTTTACAGAATGCTCTGTCACCCTGAGCTTTATAGTGTTTGCATCTTGCCCACATTGGTAATGAAGGAGCATTTTCAGTTTTGTCAAGTTGTGCTTGTCTTCTAGGTTGACTAATTAAATCATCATCGCCGATTATTTTTGCTGGTTCTCTTGTTTGTTCTCTTATTTCTTCAACCATTTGTTTTTCATCAGCTATTTGAATTTTTTCTTGTGTTGCACTTTCCATTTGGTAAGTTTGTGCTTTGAAGTTCTTTGGGTAAAGCATTTTTTCTACATCGCTTCCGCTTGGAGTAAACATTGCTGCTTTTTGTGCCATTTGTGAACCAACTTTTGGTCTTGGCATTTTTTGAATGTCAATACTTTGCCCCATCGCAATCATTTTTGCGTTCATTCTTCTTGAATCTTCAACTAGAGATTGAAATGCCATTTTTTATCACCTTAAATTTCTAATATCAAAAGATCAATGTCTTTTGATAGCTATCAAAGGGCAATTTTTGTCCTTTGATATAAATATAATTATTTAAATTTTTTCAAGTAATTTATCGTCTTGCTCTTCTACATCTTTCTTTAGCGCATAGCGAATGGAATTCAGCGCAAAAATCTCTTCCTGCTTGGTTTTTGTGGTGTTTACAATCTTCCCAAGTTGTTGTAGCCCCCATTTGTGAGCTTGAGTTTGACTCTGAAGCAATATTTCTAATTATGCTTCCGTGTTTTGGATCATTGTTTACTCTTGAGCCAAAAGATCTTTGTTGTGGAACAAATCCTTTAATTTCAGAATCTCTATAAGAAATATCTTGTTTTGGTGCAGAATTAGATATCGGTTTTTCGCCGTCTATTATTGCATCCGCCATATCGTTTTGTGCGACTTTTGGTGCAGTTTTAACTGGTAAAGGGTTTTTTCTAATATCTCTTGCTATGTCTCCAAATCCCATTTTGTAATCGCCTAGCAGTATGAATACCACACTCAAATATAAAGCTTTCTAGAAGCAAAAAAACTTTTGGAAGTGAATAAAATTTCAAACTTCTAAAGAGCAATCTTATTAATTTCAATGACTTTGTTAAATAGTAAGTGAAATAATTATGATAAGCCCAGAACTATGCATTAAGTGTAAAGGAAAATTGCTTTGTGGTTTATCTAAATGTCCAATTCTTGAAAAGCAACACAATAGTGCAAAGATTGTTTCTTCAATGATTGGAACAAATTTTGTTGGAGCTTCTCCTCCTGGGTTTTTTGTCTCTTGGCAAAATTATCCAAAAGTTGTAGTAGCTCCTCTCTCAGCACTTCCTAGTGAAGTAAATGAAATGAGTGATTTGCCAGAAAAGTGGTATGGTTTAAGTCAAGAAAAAATTATTTCTTTTAGAGAATCTCTTCTTCGTTCATATAAATCAATGCCAGTTTCTTTAGCAGCTGATCCAAATTATGAATTACTTGGTTTTCAAGAAATTGCAATGGCTTCAAATCTTTTTGAAATGGAAGTTAATTTAGCAGAAAAACCAAGAACCGAATCTAGTTTTGATTCTTTTTCTGCTCCATTAGGTCCAAGTGCAAAACTTGATAAAATTAGTATGCTCCAGAATCCAAAAATTCCTAAAGAACTTGATTATTATGTTTCTGACACTGCAGTAAAATCAAATACTGCTTTAATTGATTTATTTCAAAAAGGTTTTCCAGTTTCAACGCTTGCTAAAGTTCTTTCTAGTGGGGCTCTTGGAGTAAAAAAGAATAGGAAAATTGTTCCAACACGTTGGTCAATTACTGCAGTTGATTCAAATATTTCAAAATATTTTATTGAAGAAAAACTTCCTGAAAATAAAGTAATTGATTCTTTTCAATTATTTCATTCAAAATATTTAGATAATGATTTTTGGGTACTGCTGCTTCCTTTTGCTTGGAGTTTTGAGCAAATTGAAGTTTGGTTGCCTGGGGGAATTTGGAATAAGGATTCAACCACATTTAATGTTTTAGCAGATTATGAATTAAACACTGGACTTAAAGGGTATCCTGAGGAAACAGAAGGGGCATATTTTGCTTCAAGAATTGCAATTAGTGAATATTTATACGAAAAGAAACAAAATGCCGCAGCAATTGTTTTTAGAGAGGTTGGAAAAGATTATGCGGTTCCTTTAGGTGTTTGGCAAATTAGAGAAAATGTTCGTGCCGCCTTAAAAGAAAAACCACTTGAATTTACAAATTTTGATTTAGCTCTAGATTTCTTATCAAAGAAATTAACTGTTCCAATTGAGCAATACAAAAAGAAATCAAATTTAATTCAACACTTTAAATCACAAACGCGGTTAAGTCAATGGTTTTGAAAAAGGGGTTTGCAATATTTAATTTATTAATTAGTTTCTGTTCAACTTTTCAAAATTAGTTTATCTTAATCTTTGTTTTATTAGTTCAAAATTTGCTGAAGTAGTTTGATTTACATAGCTAATGAAAGTGTCAGTTTTTTTAGCTCCAAGTTCTTTTTCTAAAACTGGTTTTATATATCTGTGAAAGTTTTCTCTAGACCATTCTGCGTTAACGTGTGCTTGTATTGTTCTTTGTATTCTTGCTCTTTTTCTTGGATCAAAGACTTTTAGTATGTCAAGTACTCTTCCCACACTTGCTTGGTTCATTCTTCGTTGAACTTTTTGATGAAGTAAATTTTCTTGTTCTTCTAAAGTAAGTGCTGGAATTTTTCTTAAAGTTCTCCATCCAACTTGAGTGTCACTTTTTCTTGCAATTTTAAGAAGTTTTGAGTTTTTTAATTTGGCAGATGATTTGATGTTGGTTCTTGAAGTTCTCATTTTTTCCCACTAAAGTATTCCTTCGAGTATTTTTTTTAGTTCAGAATAATCTTCTGCGCAAAGCATATTTGTTTCTTGTTTTTTTAGTGCATCACAAGCTCTAAATAGAATTCCAGTATTTGCTGCTTTTAACATTTTTAAATCATTAAATGAATCTCCAACAGCAAGTACTTCAAATCCTGCTGCTTGGAATCTTTTTATTTGTTCAACCTTTCCATCTGCTTCGCGAAGTTTGTATCCAATTATATTTCCCATTGGGTCAATTTCAAGTGAATTAGCAAACATGAAAGGATATCCTAATTGTGCAACTAGCGGAGTAATGTATTCGTAGTATGATCCAGTTAGAATGCATACTTGTGCTCGTGTTTTAACCCAATCAATAAATTTTGGAGAGCCTTCAAGTGGTTTCATTGTTGAAACAATTTTGTGAACTTCTTTCATTGTAAATTTATTTTCTTTTAAAACTCTAATTCTCATTTTCATTAATTTGTCATAATCAGGTTCATCACGTGTTGTTCGCATTAGTTCTGGAATATTTGTGGCTTTGGAAAATTCTTCCCAAAACTCTGGGACTAATACTCCTTCTAAATCAAAGCAAATTACTTTCATTCATAATCACCATTTTCCAGTTCCTCTTGTTAATTTTGCTTTTTCCTTTTGTTTCTTTTGTTGAACAAGGGGGCCAATATTCAAATTATATGTCTTTAATACTTCTTCAGTAAAATCTACTACTTTTTGTACACTCCCAAATTCTTCTAATAATATTTCTCTTGCTTTTATTACCTGTTCTCTTGTTGCATTATCATTGTATGATTGTTGCATTGCCCATTGTACTCTTGCTCTTTTTAATTTGCTAGTTATGCCTCTTCGTGCTAAAACCAGGCTTGTGCTTTTTTGAGTTAGTCTTGCAAGATTTTTTGTGCTTTGTAGTTCTTCTTGTTTTGCAATTGACATTACTGGTCTTGATCTAATAGCCTTCCAACCAGTTTGTTTTTCGGATTTAATAGTTATTTTTTTTAAAATATTTTTTTTAAGTAAAGGTTTTTTTGGAATCAAAAAAATCACTTTTTGTATTTCATAAATTGTGCTAAGAGCGCTTCTAGTTGTATTCTTTCGTTTGCCCCTTCAACGATTCTAAAATCATATTCTCCAATAGTGTCAACAAGTGCAATTTTATCTTTGTCGGGTAATTCTTTTTCGTCCATGCTCATAGTTTCTCTATAAACTTGGATTAATACGTCCTCTCCACTCATTCCTTGTTCGTACATTAATTCTTCTAGTTTTTTTCTTGCTTCAAGGAATTTTCCTTTTAGTGCAAGTAAAATCATTTCTTGTACTTGTTCAGGTCGAGCTCTAGAAGAAACAGAGTAAATAATTTCTTCAGTAATTTTTTTATCCAAAGTTGAAGCAGCTTGTAAAATATTTAGCGCTTTTCTCATATCTCCTTGGCAAACGTAATTAACAGCAGTTGTTGCTTTTTCATCAACTTGAATTTTTTCTAAGTGCGCTACGTGTTGTATTTGTTTTTCAACTTCTTTTGCTCCAAGTGGTTTAAATCTATAAATTACACATCTTGATTGGATTGGTTCGAGTATTTTTGAAGAATAATTACAAGATAAAATAAATCTACAAGTTTTAGTATATTTTTCCATTGTTCTTCTTAGTGCTTGTTGTGCATCTTGAGTTAATGCATCACATTCGTCAAGGAAAATTATTTTAAAATCAGAATCAAATGCCAAAGTTCTTGCAAAATCTTTAATAGTATTTCTTACAACATCAATTCCTCTATCATCACTTGCGTTTAATTCCAAAAAGTTTTGTTCAAAGTTTGTTCCAAATAACTCTTTTGCAAGTGCAATTGCGCTTGAGGTTTTTCCTGTCCCTGCGGGTCCTGAAAACATCATGTTTGGTAAGTTTCTTTTTTCAACGTATGACTTTAATCTATTAGTAATTTCTTCATGTCCCATTACTTCTGATAAGTTTTTTGGTCTATATTTCTCAACCCAAGGGAGTTCTATTTCAGTCATACAAAACAACATCCTTATACTTTCTAAAAAGATAAGGGCGGGATAAGGGTTAAAAACTTATTATTAGGTAGTTTCGTTAAGGTGTAATTTTGTCGACAGAAAAATCTGATAGTATGCAGTTTTGGCTTATTGTAGCCATCTGGTTTGTTGTTTCTTTTTTGATTCTTTGGTTTATCGGTGGAGCTTGCACTAATCCAATTAATGGATCTGACTGTCTTGCAAGCGGTGCACTTGATTCTTTAAGAACTGTGCCTCTTGTTGGTCTAATTTTGCCTTTTAATGCTTGGAATTCATTAATGTATTTCCTTGCGCCAATAACTGGATTCATTTTTGCATTTATCCTAATCAGATGGTGGAATACTTACTTCGAAACAACTGAAGCAGCTTCTCCAGTTTTCTTAATACTAATAGTTGTAGCGCTTTTAGCGGGATATTATGTAAATCTTTCTTTTTACATGGGGGAAGCAGCCAGCCTTAATTCAAGAAATGGTGTAAAATATTCTTTATATTTTTGTATAACTGAAAGTGATTCGGATTGTTACACTTCAGTTCAAAAAGTAAATAATGAGTATATTGTGCAAGCACAAGCTGCAAAAGCAGATACAATTCAACAATTAATTCCAATTGCATTTTGGGCTGAACTAAGAAAAAGTATGTTTTTGTCTTTTGTTCTTGGAGCAATCGCTGGTTGGGTTCCATTATTTGGTTTGTGGTTAATGAAAGCGTTTAAAGAAAATCAATCGTAGGTTCAAAATTGATCTAAAAAGCTTTTTTTGGTCTATTTTTGTCAATTACGTGTTTTTTTAAACTTTTTTAATCAAGCATTGAGTAATATTTGAAAGGGATTTATTATGATGGACGTAATTCTAAAAAGAGCACTAGAAGAATATGTTTCTAACTTTAAAGTAATGCTAAGCTTTGGGGTAATGTTTGTATTTTTGCCTTTATTTGTTTTATTATCCTCTTTCTTTTTTTCTTCAGGAACAGTATTTTTGCCACTAAATGCAAATTTACTTGCTGTGCTAAGTTTAGTACTTGTACTAATTTTCCTTTATTTCTTTTCATTTTTTATTTCATTAACTGTATATGCAGTTCATAGGGATGTTCAAACGCTTAATTTTGATACTTACTGGAACACTTTATTCAAAGATGCTGCATTAAAGATATTTTTCCTTTATTTAGTATTCTCAATTTTGTTTTTCGCAATTAGTTCAGTTGGATTCATGTTCAATTTAGTTATTGTTAGTACTCTTATCAACATGATTATAGCACTTGTGATAATGTTTGCTCCGCAAAGTATTGTTCTTGATGAAGCAACAATTGGGGAAGCAATTAGAAAGAGTATTGAATTTTGGAGTGAAAACTTTGTTATTTCTTTAATGATATTTGTTTTAACAACAGTTTTATTATTTTTGATAATTTTGCTTGAATTAGGTATTGATTCAATGGGTTTGCCCGGAATAGTTGTTTCGTTCTTTTTGGTGCTAGTATTTTTAGTTCCATTCATTGAACAAACAAAATCTTATGCGTACTTAATGAAAGTTGCACTTCTAAAGAGTAACGAAATATCTCACGCACGAGCACCACACATAGAACACCCAAAACCACATTATGGTGTAAGACTAAGAGAACAACCTCACGGAAGATCAAAACTTTAATTCACTTTCTTTAATTCAACTATTCAAAAAAGAAAGTATTTAATATTCAAAAGAGCTTCTTCTAGGATGGTGACTGGAAGAAAATTAGTTTTTGTTTTGTTTCTTGTTTTAATATTTTTAAGTAGCGCTTTTGCTATGCCTCTGCCTTCAGTAAGTAGCCCTAAAGATGCAATCGGGAACAGTATTAGGGCAGCTTCTCCAAGTGGCTTAAGCACCACTCAAAATTTTTGTTTGACTAAAGGGGAAGTTATTGAATCAAGCGATTATTCCGAAAAAACAGGGCTTGATTCGCAAAGTATTTATTTTGATGATGGGGCCTTAAGGGGAAGAGAGGATTTGGTAGTAGAATATTCTCCAGCTAACTCTTTGGTTAGGTATGTTGGTGAAACAAAATTGTGTGTTCATGCAAAAGTAGTTTGTAAGCAGACTGCAGATGAACTTGACAATGTACTTGCTAGCAAGTCAGATTATAATAAATATGAATTTGAGATTTCTGCAAAAGAGTATTGTGATGAAGCAATGCCCTGTTGTGCGATTGTTTTAGAACGCGGAGAGGGGGGATATGGCGGATATTCTTCGAATCAATCCGCTAATCCTTTATATGGTCAATTAGTTTTAGCATGTTTATTTGTTTTTTTAATTTTTATTCCTTTGATGCTTATTGTTTTTAGGAAGGATATAAATAAACAAATAATACTTTTGTATTTGTCTAGCATTCCTGCGATTTTATTGTTTATTGCGGTAGTAATTCTTACCGTGGTTAGTATTTTGGGTTTTTTATTTTTTCTGATCAATCCAAATTCTTTTGGAGGTTACGATGTGTGGCAGTTATTAATTGCGTTTATTTTAAGCGCAATGTTTAGCTTTGGCTATATTTTTATTTTAATTGGGCCATTTTTAATTTTCCTCAAAGGATTATCTTATGTGAGATCAAAAAAATTATCTTCTGCGGAGAAATTAAAAAATATTAAATGGATTTCTTGGGTTCAATGGGGTTTAGTTGTTTTTGTTTTTATTATTTTAGTTTTAATGTCCTCTTTGATTATGTACTAATTATTCCATTCCAATAAACTCTATTTGTTTTACTTTTTTCTCGAGGAGTTCGTTTAGTTCTTTTAATGAGCCAGCTTTTCCAGTGAAACATGTTTTTTTAGAGCTTAAACATTCTTCAAATTGCATTGTTTCTTGAGCAAATACTTCTTTTCCACTTGTGTTTGAGAATCTTTCTCGTGCAATGTCAGTACATCCAAATAGTAAATCCTCTTCAAATAGTTTTGAAAGTTCTTTATATGCTTTGTTAGCAAATTCAATCGGTTTTGTATTTGGGAAATTTTCTGCAAGTTTGAATAAATTAGTTATTCCTATTGCGGTTTTTAGTTCACTTAACTTAAATTCACTCAAATATTTTCTGCTTTGAAGTAATTCTTTTTTATTTTGTTTAAGTTTCTTTATTTCTTCTGCAATTTGAACTAGTTTTTCAAAGAATTCTTTCTCTCCATTCCCTTCAGCTATTTTTTCAAGGTTTAAGTTTACAAATAAATCAATTCCAAGTGTAGGTGAAAATAATGTTTTGCTCAGCG
>CAZOCW010000010.1:0-19187 GCA_964578405.1 uncultured archaeon
ATCCATTCAGAATTAGACTAGTCTTCTTTATGGATGAAAAGTGCGGAATATGCGGTATTTTTGTCGAAAAGAATGCTCAAACTCTTTTATACAAAATGTTAGTTCAAATGCAACACAGAGGACAGCTCTCCGCAGGACTTACAACGTATCACCCAACTGAAAAATTAATTCTTAAAACTCACAAAGATTTGGGCCTAGTAAATAATGTTTTTAGAGCAGAGCATAAAGGAAAGTTCCTTACTATAATGGAAAACCACAATAGTAAAATGGGAATTGGACACGTCAGATATGCTACTAGCGGATGCGACGATAAAGGATATGCCCAACCATTTGAAAGAATGCATGGAAAAAAAAGTAAGTGGTTTTCTTTTTGTTTTAACGGTAACATTGCAAATTATGCAGAACTTGAGAGTGAATTAAACAATGGAGAATACCATTTAATACACGACACAGACACTGAAATTATTCAACATTTAATCGCAAAAGCACTAAAAGATTCTGAAGATCTTGTCAGTGTATTCAAAACTTTATCAGAAAAACTTGATGGATCCTATTGCATTTCTTTTGTAAATGCGGATGGAACCCTTATCGCAGCAAGAGATCCAATTGGAATTAAACCACTTGTTTATTCAATTAAAGGAAATGAAGTTGCTTTTGCTTCAGAAGGAGTAGCCCTTACTTCAATTGGGTTTACTGAATACACTGACCTTCCCCCAGGACATTTATTAATTCACAAAAATGGAGTAACTAAAATTGAAAAATTTGCCGAAGTGGCAAAAAAAGCCCATTGTTTTTTTGAATATGTTTATTTTGCACATCCGGCTTCAGTAATTGAAAAAAAATTAGTTTATACTGCAAGAAATAATTTAGGAAAAGAACTTGCCCGAAGTGAAACTCAAAAAATAGATTCTGATTGTATTGTTGTTCCAGTACCAGATTCCTCTACCCCTTCAGGAGAAGGATTTGCTGAAACACTAAAAATGCCACTAAGAGAAGGACTAATTAGAAATCGTTACGTTGGAAGAACTTTTATTGAATCTGCTTCTCGAGAAGATAAAGTTAAAGAGAAATTTATTGTAATAAAAGAAATAATTGAAGGAAAAAAAATATTTATTGTTGAAGATAGTATTGTTAGAGGAACTACTCTAAAGAATTTAGTTGAATACATTAGAAGAGTTGGTAAACCAAAAGAGATTCATGTGCGTGTTTCTTGCCCCCCAATAAAATGGCCTTGTTTTTATGGAATTGATATGAGTTCAAAAAGCGAATTAATTGCCGCAGCAGAGGATGATTATGCTAAAATGATTGAACTAGTAAGAAGTGAACTTGGAGCTGATTCATTAATTTACCAATCCTACGAAGGCCTCGTTAAAGCAATTGGACTAAATGAAAAAGATCTTTGTGCTGCTTGTTTAAACGGAAAATACCCTACTCCTGAAGGAGAAAGGTTACGTGACTTTGATGGCAAAGGAAGAGCTTGTGCAAGGTAAGAGAAAGAGTTTTATTTACATTAAGCCCATATTTAGTATATGTACAAAGCCCTAAGAAAACTTATTAGAAAAAAACCTACTCGTTCAGGGATACCCAGACTAGTCCAAAATAGAACCCCCACAATTAAAGATATTCATTCATTAATGCTTGAAGTTAGCGGATTCTTATCTCCTTTTTCTGTTGCAAGAAGATCCCTTCCACGAAGAGAAAAGATGAGGAAAGTTTTTGTTAAAACACTTGAGTCAAGTGGGGAAGAACTTTCTGCAAAAAGAAAAATTATTGTTCCCGGATCAAGAAAACCTGTAAGTCCTCGCGGAAAAAATAATTTAACTCCAGTATGGGGGTGCAGTAGTGAATGTTTAATTATTCACCGTGCATTAAAAGCAATGGAAAAAGAACACAATGTAAAACTTAATCCAAGATTAATAATGAGAAGATTCACTCACAAAGATATTCGTGGAAATGACACAAATTATCCACACATGGAACTTTTATTTGATTTGAATGGAAAAACTTGGAGAATGGATCCTTTTAATGAAACTTTAGAACAAGCAAATGAAAAAGAACTAACAGATGCTCTTCCATTCCCTGCAAGACCACTAACTTACAAAGAATTAACTAAAGCAAAAAATAACAAACCTTTTACCCCACTTCCAGAACCAAAATGAATTATTGAAAGTGACTATTAAATATTTCTTTCATTTCCCTAACAGTTTTACTCATTCCAAATTTGTTTCGAAGTTGCGGAGCACCAACTATTCCTTTTGCAATTCCAAGCAAATATGGTCTTGCATCATTTGGACCCAACTCAAATTCTTCTATTAGTTCAAGAAATCTTGTACCTTCGTTTTTTATTTCTTTAAAATCTTTTATCGAAACTTCTTTTCCATGTAAAAGTGCAGTTGCTTGTTTAAAGAAAAATGCATTTCCGATTGCAGCTCGTCCAACCATTTCAAAATCGCAAGAAGTCATTTTTTTCATTGCTAAAATATCTTGAGGAGTTTTAATATCCCCATTTCCAATAACAGTAATATCAAATTCTTCTTTTAGAGCAAATATTTTTTCCCAATTTGCATTTCCGGAATACCCTTGTTCCCCAAACCGCGCATGAAGAGTTATTGCATCAACTTCTGCTGCAACGGCTTCTTTTGCAACTTCAAGGAAAGTTTCTTTCTTCAATCCTAAACGCATTTTTATCGTAACTGGTTTTGAAGTAGATTCTTTCATTGCGCGTAAAATTTGTCCAACATTATGCGGCTCATCCATTAAGAGGCATCCATATTTTCCTTTTTGCGCTTTTGGAACTGAACAACCACAATTCAAGTCATACCCTGCAAAATTATTAGGATACTTTTTTTCAACAATAGAGATAGCTTTACTAAAATCTTCAGGTTTTGAACCAAACAATTGCAAGAAAACGGGTTTTTCTTTTTCACTAACTTTAAGCATCCCTTCAGTTCTTTTGCTTTTCATTGTTAGTGCTTTTGCACTAATGAGTTCAGTATAAACAAGCGCAGCCCCATATTCTTTTGCTAGCGTTCTAAAAGCAACATTAGTAAAATCAGCCATTGGGGCAAGAAGTACTTCCCCGCTTAATTTGAGGTTACCGATTTTGTGCATAAAAAATACTTGAAAAGAATGTATTAAGAATCACTTGAAAGCAAATCAAGCAACTGTAAAAACAAATTAATAATGTCCAAATAAATATTAATGCTTAAATCAAGAGCTATATTCCAGTTATTCATGGATTCAATTTTGCTTAACTTTGAAAGCCGTCCAAAATCATAAAGCAAATATAACACAAAAATAATCACTCCCCCGAGTGCAATTAATTTTCTTAATGGCCCTCGAATTGAAATAAATATCCTCAAAAAACTAATACCCACTAAAATTAAAAGTGCGATAAGTAAAGGAATTCCAAGTAAAGAAAAATCAATATTTGAAAACATTCCGATAGTCCCTGCAATTATTGTGGCAAGAGAAGTTAACGCAAGCACTTTTGAACCAAGATTTTCATCAACCGCAATAAGAGAAATTCCAACAAGCACACCAGTACTCAAAGAAAACAACAAAAATAACAAGATGTTAAGAGGAAAAATGAATTGAAAAACTAACAATGCAAGAAAAAGCCCAATATTTCCGAGAATAATTACCCAAAATACCCACCCTTTTCCAGTCCAATTTATTACTAAATCCACTTCTTTAGATTTTTCAACATCCAAAAGAGAGGAGTTTTTATTTGTAATATAACTTGCCCCAGCATCATATTGTTTTCTAAAAAACAAAATAACCGCTTTTGCACCAATAAATGACACGGCTAATGCTAGCGCCAAAATTACAAATGTTTTTGATATCAACGTGGGAAAGATTAAATCAAGCAAAAAAATCAACCTTCTAAAGTAACAACAGCATCAACTGCATAGCACCCATTTTCATTAATGAATACCGGATTAAATTCTATTTCTTTTATTTGAGGATACGCATCAACTAACGCAGAAAGTGCCTTAAGGGTCTTTCGAAGAGACTCAATATCATATTTCTTTTTTGTTCTATATCCTTGAAGTACTTTTGTTCCTTTTACTTCAGCAAGCATTTCATCAATATCCGAATCATTTATTGGAGCAATTTTTTGAGAAAAATCTTTCATTATCTCAACAAATATTCCTCCAAGCCCATAAGTTATTACTTTTCCAAATTCGTTAGTAATTGCAGAAACAATAAGTTCTTGCCCAGGAATCATTTCTTGTATTGCTAACTTTTGTGCCATCTTTAGCTCAGTGTGCTTTGCACTCATTAAATCAATGTACTTCTCAAGTTCTTCTCTTGTAGAAATATTTGCTTTAATTAAACCATAATCAGTTTTGTGAGCAAGTCCTGTCGCAGTTTTTAGTGCTACGGGATAAGTTATTGAATCAAATTTAAGTTCTTCTTTCTTAGAAAAGAAAATTGTTTTAGGAGTACTAATTCCTGCTTCTTTGAGAAGAGAGTACGATTCCTCAAGTGTTAATTGCTTTTTTCCTTTTATCATTTTCTTTGTTTCTTTTGTAGGAGTTGTTTTAATTTCAAATAATTTCTTCACTTTTTTTCTTTCATAATATTCTTGAAGTCTAGATAGAGCTTTAATTCCTCTTTCAGGTGTTTCAAATTCAACTACTCCATTTTCTTTCATATATTTTCTTGGATTAGCTACTGCAGTTCCCCCAAGGAAGGAACAAATAATTGGTTTGTGTTTGTTTTGTGCAACAACAATATCTGCTACTCTTTCAGGGTTTGTCATACTTTGAGGAGTAAGTAAAGTATAAACAATATCAATTGAAGGATCACTTTGTAACATTTTTAATGCAGTTCTATAATCAATTGGTTTTGCATCCCCGATTAGATCAAGAGGGTTTGATGCGTGAGGATTAATTTGTTTTACTGCCTCAAATGTTTTTGGACTAAACTGCGGCAAATCAAATTTGTGTACTGCTGCTGAATCGGCAACAATTACTCCGGGTCCGCCCGCATTAGTAACAACTGCCAAACGAAATCCTTTTACTTTTTTTATTTTTGAAAGCATTTTTGCCATATCAAAAAATCCTTCAATTGAATTAATTCTCAAAATATTTGCTTTTTTACATGCAATTGTAAATAAATCATCATCAACACTAAGTGCACCAGTGTGTGAAGATGCTGCTTTTTGCCCAGCAGGACTTCTTCCGGATTTAATTAAAACAACTGGTTTTTTCTTTGCAAGTTTTGCTGCTTCGCGTAAAAATACTTTTGCATTTTTTACTGATTCCATGTAAACAAATACTGCTTTTGTCATTGGATCATGTTCCAAATAAGAAAAATACTCTGCTTCCCCCATAAATGATTTATTTCCTGTTGAAATAAATTTTGAGAACCCAATTTTTTCTTGTCTTGCCCAATCAAGTATTGCAGTACATAGAGCCCCACTTTGAGAAACAATTGCTATACTCCCTTGGGAGGGAAAAGTTCCAGAAAAAGAAGCATTAAGTCCATTTTCAGTATTAATTATCCCAAGAGTATTAGGTCCAACAACGGACATTTTATTTTCTTCAACAATTTTTCTAACATCCTCTTCGAGTTTTTTCCCATCAGTTCCAACTTCAGAAAATCCAGCGGTAATAATTACTGCATTTTTGATTCCTTTTGCTGCACACTCTTTTAGAGTTGCAGGAACAAATTGCGCAGGGATACAAACAACTGCTAAATCAATTGATTGAGTAACTTTACTCACACTTGGAAATGCATTAATCCCTTGAACATTTTCTTCTTTAAGATTAATTGGATAAATTTCTCCAGAAAAATCTGCTTCAAGCAAATTTTTTACTATTGAATACCCCACTTTCCCAGGAGTATTTGATGCCCCAATTACTGCAACACTCCTTGGGTTAAACATCTTGTCTAGATCAATTTTACTTGTTTGTTGCATGTTAGAATAAGCACTTAAGAGGTATTAAAATGTTATGAAATGGAAAAGTGAAACAACCGCTCCAGCCATTTCACTTTCCACTTTAAGTCAAAGTACTAGTTTTTGGAATTATTCTTCTTCACTAAACTTCTTAATTGCTTCAAAGTTTTCAACAATTAACTTTGCTTTACCTTTCCCAAATTGGAACGGAAATGTGTCTTGTTCTGTTCGTTTTAGTATGATTAATTTGTTTCCTTTAAATTCTCCGTATTCTACTACCATTTAGTATCACCTTTTCTAGAAATCTTCTCCTAAAAAACAATTAAAAAACTACTTAAACCTTCTTGCCGGTAGAATAAGTATGGACAAGATTGCTTTAGTATATTCTATACAAGACGCTGCCGGCACGCTTATTGCCCAAAAGATTAAAGAAATGGGCAAACCTGATTGGGCTGAGATTTATGAAATTAGAGAAGATATTATTTTTGCAAAGTTAAACAAGATTAAAGAAGAACATATTGTATTTCTTTCAAGACACCAAAGTGAATCAGGAACTAAATCTCTTACAATTCACATGATTGGAAACTTTGGGGATGCAAAGTATGGCGGGAAAGGAAGAGAACTTTGCGGAGCACTTCCAAAAATTGGTGCAAATTATTTGAGAGCATTAAATGAAAAAAATACTTCAAGCGGACTTGCAAAACAAGGGTTTGTTGTTACTATGGAAGTAACTCATCATGGACCATTTACTAACAAAAATAGTGTATTTATTGAAGTTGGCTCAACTCCTGCTGATTGGAAGAATGAACTGGCAGCAAAAGTTATTGCAGAAACAGTAATTAATGAAACTTTTAAAGAAAACAAAGACAAAGTAGTAATTGGAATTGGGGGAGGACATTACGCTCCTGATTTTACTAAACTTGAATTAAGACAAAAATATTCCTTTGGCCATATTTGCCCAAAACACATGCTTGGAGAATTGAATAAAGATTTACTAAAGCAAATGATTTTCAAAACTAATGCTAGTGGAATAGTTCTTGATTGGAAAGGACTAAAAGAACACAAAGACACAGTTGTTTTTCTTTGTGAAAAATTAGGCGTACCATACGAGCGAGTACAAAATTTGCTCAAAGAGTAACTATTTTATTAAACAAAAACCATTCTTCTAGCATGCGAAATCATCTTAGTAAAGCCCAATCACAAGGACAGCCCCGCTCACGAGGACAGGGAGCAATTGAATACTTACTGATTATCGGCGCAGCAATATTAGTTGTAGCAATTGTAGTAATGGCGATTACTTCTGTACTTCAACAAGGACAAGAACAAACTACAATAGGAAGCGATTCAGCGTATGATGCACTCCACAAGTTAGCTGTTGGTGGACTGGGGTACAATATTGAACTTAAACTCAAAGACGCTTCATCAAGAGATTTTCCCGTACCAAGTAATGTTGATTGTAAGGATCCAATAACCAAAATTAGATATGCTTGTTTTTATGCACGAACTATTGCAGCATTAAGTATTGATGGAAATTTAGTTGCACAATATGATGTAACTGGACTTAGATCTCCTCAATCATACACTTATCACTTTAACGGAGACCCAAATACAAAACACACTCTAAGAATTGATTACAATGATTGCTATGCAGGAGCGCAATATGGAACTGGAAATGATTTAAAACAAATTAAAACTTATCTTCCAGGATTTAATGCAAGTAATATAGAAACAATTCTAACCCCGAGAGTTATTACTCCACAAATGACAATATTTCAACCGTTTTGGGATTGGTCAAATACTTCTTTAGACCCAGACAACAATAGATCCTTTGCAGGAAGCATTTGTAATGACGGTAATCTTTGGGACAGAAATTTAGATTTGAATTATATAAAAATAATTAGAGCGGATGGAAAAGAACTTCCAGTTCCACTTGGGATCCAATGGAGTACTCCGTTAGTAAATACTGAATTCCAATAATTATTTCTTCAAATAGTATTCTTTAAATTTTTCAAGTGCTTTTTTTCTCATTCCGACAGCAATGATTTCTTCAAAAGGCATATCAGACAATACTTTGTCGCTTCCTTTTGGTTTGAATATTCTATTCCACCCAAATCCATCATCTTTCCCAGGTTTTGCAATTTCCCCAAGTACTTCTCCGCTAAAGAATTTTGTTTCAGTTCCATTCGAGTATCCAAATATTGAAACCGCTTTTGCACTAGTCCCCCCAAGTTTTTTAGACAAATCATAAATTCCATTTGGACCCAAACTATTCCAAAACCATTTAATTAATGGTCCAGGAAGTCCGTTTAACGCATCAAGATAAAGAGAAGTGTCTTCCACTAAAAACTCTCCAGAATGGTGTTTTTGAGCTTCAAGGAGTTTGTGTTGAATTATTTTTTTAGCATCAATTTCTTGTATTTCAATTAAATCAATTTCAAGTTGCTCAACTTTAATTTGAGGAGATAAAATGTTTCTAACTTGCATAAACTTATTTTTGTTTCCCGTAATAAAATACAAAACCATTTTTTCACCCACAATACTCCTTTCTAAAAATTATTTAATATAAACTTTGTATCTTTAAGTAAATCCATTGCTTTTTTAACAAAAAACTTGGCACTATCAAACTTAAGCACATTTTTGTAGTGCTCAATTTTGATCCATTCAAGTTCAGCAAATTTTTTCCCCTCTTCAATTGTGTGTTCAGGCATTATCCCTGTCCAATCAATAACCAAATACCCAAAAAATTTAATTTTAAGCTCTTCAACAATAAATTCCCCTAATGGAAAGAATTTCTTAATTTGAATTTTCCCAGCAAATTCTTCATCTACTTCTCGCTTCATTGCAACTATTTTGTAATCCTCTTTAAATCCAAAATCCTTTTCTTCAATTCCCCCATTTGGGATAAATATTTCTTTTTCTTCCCCTTTAGGCCTATGTTCAATTAAAATATGTCCTTTTTTGTAAAACAAAAATAGAACTGCTTCCCGATACCCGTTTTTGCAGTAATCACCCATTTTTCTCACAATCAATAATTCTTTTGGTAATTTTCAAGATATGCTCGTGTGGATTTTGTATTAATCTGGCTTGGCTTAATTTTCAGTTTATTGAATAAAACTGCCTCCATACTTTTTGCAAATTTAAAAAAGTTTTTTGACGCTTGTAAACATTTTTTATCCCCCGGTTTACAATGTCTTTTTGCAAAATCCGCCACTCTTTCTTTAAGAGAAACTACTCCGTAAGGAGTTACACGTAAATCAGAGTAAGCAAATATCATTAACCCCAAGTCTTTTTTCCAATCTTCATGCATTACATGTTCGAGTTCTTTATTTTCAAAGAAATAATTTATTCGTTTATTAGCCCCAAGTTCCTTAATAATTTTACAATTTACCATTGCATCATTGCAACCATATTTTTTCACAAACACTCTTTTCATAGTCTTATAAAAACCAAGTTTTGCCTTGTCTTCATCATCAAGCATACAAATAGTTTTTTCATGTTCAAAATCCATTTTTACAATATTGCCTAAATCGTGAGCGAGTGCTGCAGCAACAACATTGTCTTTGTCAACTTCTTCTTGTGCATTATCGCATAATTGTTCAGCAACTGCGCCTACAAGAAGCATGTGTCTTTGAAGATTTAGGGGAATACAATATTCAGAGTAAATTAAATTAATTCTCTGAATAATTTCACTGCTTTTCATACCCTAAACAGATAACGAAAGCTTTTTCTATTAATTCCTAAAGAGCATTTAATCAACAAAACTAACATTGATCAAAAAAATACAAAACAATTAGAATAAAGTATCAAATATTTTCTTACCATCGTTATCTTCTAAGAACTTCATTCTCGCATCAACATATTCTTGTATCTTTTTAGCAATATCCGGAGTAACGTGTTTGAATCTCCCTTGCATCATTAAGTATTCTTCAATTGGTTTCTTTTCAGTTGGTTTTTGAGTAATCTTTAGTACCCCATCCTCGATTTCGTATAATGGATATGCATTTGTTTCGAATGCTTTTTTTGAAATATCTATTGTTGCGCTTGAATCAATTTTCCAACCAGGAATGCATGGAACAAATACAGTAATAAAAGTTGGTCCATTTGTTGCTAGTGCTTTTTTTACTTTTTTGTGTAAATCAAATAAGTTCATCACACTTGCTGTTGCAACATATTTTGCACCGTGTGCTGCTAAAATAAAGGGAAGAGGTTTTTTTGGTTCTGCTTTTCCGTGAATTACTTTTCCAGCAGGAGAGGTTGTGGTATTAGCATATGGGAAAGTTGCTCCGCTTCTTTGAATTCCTGTGTTCATGTATGCTTCATTATCCGTGCAAACGTAAAGGAATTTTGTTCCGCGTTCAAATGCTCCGCTTAGTGAACCAAATCCAATATCAAAACTTGATCCGTCCCCACCAATTGCAATTACATTAGTGTCATTTTCTCCTTTTGCATCAAGAGCGGCTCTTACTCCGCTTGCTACTGCACTTGCATTTTCAAATGCACAGTGAACCCAAGGTAATTCCCATGAAGTTTCAGGATAAGGAGTTGAAACAACTTCCATGCACCCAGTAGCCATTACCATTGTTGTTTTTGCGCCAGCAGCTTTTAGTATGTGTCTTATTGCTAGTGCTTCTCCGCATCCAGCACAAGCTCTATGCCCGCTTGCAAAATATTCTTTTTCATCAATTCCAAGTACTGCCATAATATCACTTCAAATATTAATTATTTTAATCTTCTTAACTTTTTAATTGCCAATTTTGCTTTTGGTTTTACTTTCTTTTTTACAATTCCCATTTCTCTAGGATATGTTATTTTCAAAACGCCCATTTGTTCGATTACATTTTGAGGAACTATTTGCCCAGATAATTCTGCTAGTCCATGCAATCTTTTAAAATAATAAGGTAATCCTCCAGGATTTGTTCTCATCTTTCCAATAAGGTTTTTATCAAACATTGCTTGACAAGCATGTTCAAATAATTCCTTTGCTGCTGGATTCACCTTTACTACCATAACCACCATTTCCTTACTTCAACCACTTTCCGTTTTTGCCTTTCATTATTGTTTCAATTGCATCTTTTATTTTTGCTCTGTCAATGTCTCTTCCGCCAAGTCCAGCCATAAAGCTTTCAATTTGTATTTTTTCCCCAAAGAGAGCAGCTTTAACATCATTAGTTAGTGCTCCACCAAATCCAATTGATGCGTGTTTGTCTATTACCCCTAAGTTCTTTATTCCCTTTGTCATTTTTTTTAATTGTTCAATTGGGAAAGGCCTGTAAGCTTTAAGTCTAATTAATCCAATTTCTTTTCCTTTCTTTTTGTATTCATCAATTACTTCTTTTATTGTTCCGCTAACACTACCTAAGCAAAGTAAAGCAACTTTTGCTTTTTTAGTATTATATTCTTCTATAAGGCCATCCCCGTAACTTCTTCCAAACTTTTTCCCAAATTCAGAATTTACTTCAGTTATCACTTTGATTGATTCTTGTATTGCAAGTTCTTGTTCTAATTTAAAATCCATGTAAGAGTTTGGTTGTGCAAAAGCTCCAAAAGTTTTAGGGGAAGATGTGTCCAAGAAATGAAGTGGTTTATATTCTGGTAAAAATTCATCAATATCTTTTTGATCTTCAATTTGTACAGGTTCGTACGCATGTGTTAAATAAAATCCATCTACACAAACCATTACCGGAGTTAATACTTTAGAATTTTCAGCAATTTTATAAGCCATAATTAATGTATCAAATGCTTCTTGATTATTTTCACAATAAAGTTGTATCCATCCTTGGTCTCTTTCACTAATTGTATCACTTTGATCGTTCCAAATATTTAATGGACCTGATAGTGCTCTATTTGCTACCGCCATTACTGCCGGAAATCTTGATCCTGAAATTATTGGAATAATTTCGTGCATTAAAGCTAATCCTTGTGAAGCAGTTGCTGTAAAACTTCTTACACCAGTTGCATAAGCACCATATAGTGCACTTGCTGCAGAGTGTTCGCTTTCAACGTAAATTATTTTTGCATTAAGTTCCCCATTATTTACAAATTCACTTAATCTTTCAGGAATTAAAGTACTTGGAGTAATTGGATACATTGGAAGTACTTTTGGCCTGCACATTTTTACAGCGTGCGCCATTACATCCGAACCTGAAATAACTTTTTTTTCTGCCATAAACATCACATCAATTAATTTTCCAACATGTTCTCTATTTACTTTTCCTCAATCTTATGACTTATGCATTTTACTGGGCAAACTTTTTCACAAAGTAAGCATCCTTTGCAGTAAGTGTAATTTATTCTAAATGATCCATCTTCTGCTTTAAATATTGCCGCATCCGGGCAAGTCATCCAGCATTGTCCGCATTTAATGCATTTTGTTGAATCAATCATTGGAATGTAAGTTCTCCATTCCCCAGTTTTGTATTTCTTTGTTGAACCAGGTTCAAGTATTACTGCACCCAAATTTAATGGAATTCCTGCAGCATTTATTTTAGTTGAATCTTTTTTTTCAACAACTTCTTTCTTTTCTTTTGCCATAATCATCAAACCAATAATTCACTTTAAACAAATTTTATTTTTCTTTTACTGCGTTTTCATAAACTTCTCTAATTGCTAAAATATTTTTTTCTACCATTGGACCTTTTGAGCCCATTTGTAGTGCAATTGCTTCTTCTAAAGATTTTAAACTAACTTCCCCAGTAATTCCTGCAAATGCTCCAAGTGCAGCAATGTTAACAAATGGTTTTCCAATTACTTTAAGTGCAATGCTTGTAATATCCACACATTTTACTTTTGCTTTAGTTACAATTCCAAGTGCTTCAGGTTGTTTGTTTGAATTAACAATAATTGTTCCAGTAATTTTTTCAGTAAGTCCTTTTAGTAATGTTGGATCAAGTACTATGCAATAATCCGCTTCGTATACTTGTTCTCTTAGTGTAATTGGTTTTGAATCAATTCTACAATAACTTCTAACAGGTGCCCCAGTTCTTTCTACTCCAAAGTTAGGAAATGCTAAGGAAGCTTTGCCATCTTTAAACGCAGCTATCGCAAGAACTTGAGAACTTGTAACAGCCCCCTGTCCCCCTCTTCCTAATACAATTATTTGTTTCATATTGTGCTCACCAAATATTGGCTTACTTACAAGACTACTTTGTTAAATTTAGAGTTTAAATAACTGTCCCCCCGTACAATTGACGAAGATTTGGACTTAGAGTTTTATTTTTGTATCTTTAATTTTCTTACCAAGAAGTACTTTTTCCAGGTTTCCTTTTGTAAATAAATTAAATATTTCAGCAGGAGTTCCATTTAATTGTTCAGAAAGTTGTTCAAGTTTCCCTTTCATTCCCCCAGTCACATCCACTGATTTTGATTCACCAACTTTTTCAAGTATTTTTGGAACATTTTTTCTTGTAATTTCTTCAATCAACTCTGCTTTTGGATTAACCTTAGGATCAGCTGTATAAATTCCATCAACATCCGTCCCCATTAGAACCATTTTTGGTTTAAAGTGTTTTGCAGTTTGAGCAATTACTTTATCCCCACTCATTACACTCCACTTAAGTTCAGAGTCTTTAACCATTATCCCAGTACTAATTGGGACAAATCCTTCCGAAAGAGCTTTTTCATAAGGAGTAAAATCATACTCAATTATTTTCTTATTTTGCTGTTTGCAAACATCATATCCAGGAATTAACTTTGTTTTTATTCCTTCTTTCTCAAGAGCTTTAGCAGTTGATTCCCCAACATAGTTACAATCCTTGTTTGTTTTCTTTACCCCATCTTCTTGCTCTTTTGTTTTTATCCCATTATTCAAATCGTAAAGTTTTACATTAGTGTGACCAAATGGCCCTACTCCGCAAACTAAGATTACTTGCATTTTTTTCTGCTTCATTGCATTAGCAAGTTCTTTTGCAGATTGTCCTAAAATTTTATTATTCATTTCAAATTTATTATCCGCTTTTTGAGTTATTGAAGAACCCCCAAATTTAATAATGAATAAATCAGTCACGTAGTTCACCAAAAAAAGTTTGAAAAGAATTATTCAACTTGAACAATTCCTTTCTCCCCATCAACGTTTACTTTTTGACCAGTTTTGATTTGAGTAATATCTATTTTATCCACACAAGGAATTTCTGAAATAATTGCTCCAACTGCAACAATAGTTTCGCACTCTTTGTTAACAAGTGCAAGTGGTGCAGTCCCTTGTTTTTTCATCCTATACAAAGCATAGCTTCCAACAGTGGATCCTTTTCCGGCAGGGAAAACTAATATTTTTCCAGTAATACTTTGTCCTTCAAGTTCGTGTCCTTTTTCAGTAACTATTCCGTTTGCAGGATCAACTCCTCCAAAGAAACTTAGTCCTTGTGAGGTAACTAGTGCTTCTCCGCTCGCAATTCCTGCGCAAATTTTTCTTCCTTTTTGTTCAGTCATTGTTTCACATCCTTTTTTTCAGCAGGTGCCGTGCATGCTTCTTCAACTAATTTTTCAACAGGCATTATTTTGATTTTGGATTGATTCTTCGAGTATGCATAATAGCACCCTTTTGCTGAATCAGTTGCTAAGCATTTGAATCTTCCTTTGATTGGTGCAACTACACAGCAAGTGTCTGCTGCAAACTTTGCCCCAGCTTCTTCAATGATTTTTGAATATCCAGCTTGATCTGCAATTCTTTTTGTCGGTCTTGCAGTTGTAATCCAAAATTCTTTTTTAACTTTCTTTCCTTTTAACAGATCTGCAAGTTTTGCAATTTCGTGTATACTTGCGTGAGGACATCCAACACTTACAAAATCAACTTCACAATCCGCATTATTCATATCAGCCGTAGCTTTGTCAATATCCGCTTGAGTGATTGTAATTTCTTCAGTCGGTATTGGAGTTTTATTTGGAGTTATTCCTTCCATGTGAAATATTGCTGCTCCGCCGTAAGTCGCAATACTTGCTGAAAAAGATTTTAGTTCTTCAACAGTTGCTTCTGCAATCCCAGTAATGTAAGCTGGTTTTGCTTTTACTTTCTCTCCAATTGTTTTTCCAAGAGCCCCAAATTTATCAGTGCCCATAACTTGCGCTTCAACTTTTACTTTTACTTGAGCAATTCTATTTTCATCTAAGTGCATTCCATAAAGTGGAGTTTTTCCGGTTAGTGCTGCAGCAAGTGCACTTGGCCCGCCCTCTCTATTTGTTCTTGCACCCAAAACCGAATTAGAATAAGCTACCGCACTACTTTCACTCCAAGCAATGTGTTGGTTAAAGTGTGGACTATTTCCAACCAAATATGGAGTGCATGTGCAAGTAGTAATTATTCCCATTTTTGCAAATGCATCAATTACTAATTTTTGCTTTACTGCAAAATCTTCAGGTATTCCTAAGTTTTTATAATTTTCAAGATCCATTCCGGCAGGGTTTAGGGTAGTAAGTACTTTTACTTTTCCATCTTTTGCCAAGTCATCCAAAAATTCAAGTCCCGCATCTCCTAAATTATCATAACTAACTCCTGCGATTTGAACGCTTGTTACATCAACAAGTTTTTTTGCATTATAGATTTCTCCAAGTGCAACAAGTATTCCCATTGATTTTTTTACAGCTTTGCCTTCTTTTCCATCAAGCATTGCTTGTTCTTGTTTTGTTAGATCCATACTAAATTCACCTCAACCCTCTTCTTGCAATTTTTGCTATTCTTCTTACATCTCTTTTTGTTGTTCCGATTATTGGAACCTTTCCTCTTCTCGCTTCTTTTTTTTGTTTTAAAGTGGAATATCCCCAAGGAGCCATTACTGCTTTTGCCCCCACACTTCGTGCAGCTTTTATTTGTTCAATTGCATCTTCAACAAGAACAATACTTTTCATTGGCTTTCCACTTAACCTTGAAATTTCCTGTAATTGTTTTGTTTTGTCTTTTGAAAATTCAACTGCAATAATATTTTTTTCAGGAATATGAATGCCGTATCTTGAAAGAAGCTCCATAACTGATTTTTTATCTTTTGTTGTTGCAATGAAAACATCATTTTTTCTCGAGCTATCTCTAACAAACTTTGCCATTCGGGGGAAACTTTTGTTTAAAGCAGCCCATTCTCTAGGACTTATTTTTTGCATTTCACTTCGATGCGCCTTAAACTTTTCCAAAAATTCTTGTGCTTTTTGTGCATCAGCTTTGAATGCCGAATTCATTTGTTCTTGTGTTACAAAATTAAAATTAATTTTTGGATTATGCTCTATCATTCGCATTATTGTAAAAAAATGTTCAGCTTTTGTAATTAATGGCCTTGCCTCTCTGAATTGTTTTTCAATTAACGCAGAATGATTGACTTTCATCCCAATATCTTTTCCAGCTTTTAATGACTGAATGTAACATTCGTAAACGCTATCCCCAATCACTCCATCAAAGTCGAAAGCAACTACCCCTCTTTTTGAATTGCCCCCTGCATTTGTTTCAGCCATTTATTTCACCCTCACAAGTATTCTTTTATATTATATTTTGGAAATTCAGTTCTTGTCATTTTAGCAACTTTCTCAAGCCTCATTGTCAAATCAAATCCTGCTTTTGCAGTTTCTCTTGTGATTTGATCCGCACTTGCATCAAGAGAGGATCCTTTTTGTTTTGTGAATACATACAAGTTTTTGTCTGCTTGAAATCTTGTTGCCATTGCCCATTCTACTTCAAGCGGATCATAAATGTTTATGTCTTTATCCACAATGAAGAAATGCTTTCCTGAAGTGTGTCCTTTCATTGCAGCATCAATTGCATTTTTTCCATCCTCTTCTTTTTGCTTATTAATTTTAACAAGCACGTGGAACCATGAACTTCCGCCAGGGTTTACACTTACATCAATAACATCTATTCCTGCTTTTTTTACTTCATTAAAAACAGTTGGTTCTCTTGGCATACCCATTAGGATTTTATGTTCAAATCCTCCAGGAAGTAATGCGTGATAAATTGCGTTTGGTCTTGCATAAATTTTTTCTACTGTGAATACTGGTTCTTCTCGAGTAATATCACTTGTCCCAGTTAGATCTACAAATGGACCCTCTTTATGTCTTTCATTCAAACTCAAAGTCCCTTCCATTATGAATTCACTATCAGCTGGTAGTTCTGCATCAAATAATTTTGCTTTAACAACTTCAATTGGTTTTATTGAATTTGCAATTTCAAGTTCATTAACTCCTAATGCAGGAGCCATTGCCGCAGCAAGTGCAGTTTCCCCGCCAATTCCAATACAATAAGCAGCTTTAAGTGTCCCATTATTTTTCTTTAGTAGTTCCATTGTATTTCTTTCAAGTATTCTTAATGCGATTTTATTTTTTGCAATAATTAATCCTCTGTGGTAACAAACATTTTGTCCAACAGCAGGATCTTTTACAATTATTATTCCGCTCGCAATGTAATTTCCAGCATCTTTTTCAGTATGTAATAATATTGGCAATTTTTCTAAATCAAGTTCTATTTCAACATGATCTGTTTTTTCAACAACCTTTGGTTTTGTGGGATTGTTTAATGCATTAATCATTTTTGGCACAAGATCTTTTACTTCACAACCAAGATATTTAGCAACTTTATCTTTTGAAGCAAATACATTTGCAGCAACAGGGTACGTTGATTCTTTGATTTTGTTAAAGTAAATACTTTTGTCTCCGGCAGAATAAATTATTCCGCTCGCTTCAAATTGCTTTGAAACTGGCTTATCTATTATATAGTCTGTTTTTTTTACAAAATCTCTAAAACTCATGCCACTCACCCTCAAAAGTGAAAACCTTATTAGTTAGTCTCCCACCTTACAAATTCGTTATTAGTAACTCCTAATAAGTCTAACGCTTTGCCCACAATAAAATCTTCCAAATCAGCTATCTTCTTAGGTTTGTGATAAAAAGCAGGGCTTAGGGGAAATATTATTGCCCCATACACACTTAGTTTCCAGAGGTTTTCAAGAGTGGGCCCACTAAGGGGGGTTTCTCTTACCCCAATCACTAATTTGTTTTTTGTTTTTAACATATTATCAGCGCATCTTGCAACAAGAGTGCTTGTATGAGCATGCAATACTTCAGAACAAGTTTTAATTGAGGCAGGAATTATAATCATCCCGTCAACCAAAAAGGAAGATGAAGAAATACTCGCAGCCAAGTTTTCATTAGAATATGTTTTCTTTGCAAATTTCTTTAATTCAGATACTTTTTTCCCTGTTTCAGTTTTGAGTACTTCACTAGCCCACTCGCTAATAATTAAGTGAACCTCAACATTTTGTTTTTTCAAAGATTTGAGCAAAGCTAGCGCATAGTTTGTTCCACTCGCTCCAGTAACTGCAACAATTATTCTTTTTTTTGTCGCATTCAATGATTTTTTATTAGTCATAAAATCAAAACAATATTAATTCGCTTTAATTTTTACCGCACTAAATCCTTTGCCTTGCAAAGAAGCAAGAACTTTATCTTGTTGCTTATCCCCTTCACAAAGGATTAACACTTTTCCTTCGTATCCAGTTATTTTTGCCCCAAGCGCCCCTTCATAGTTTGAGATTTTAATTATTTGATCAGTATCCTTATCAGCAAGTTTATTTTCAGCAAGTAATGAATGATTTTGATTCATTAATTTGCCCAGTTCAACAACACCCGCATATTTCATTTCATTTTTTGATTTTGAAACAATTTTTTTAATGTCAGTTACCCAATTTTTTAACTAATCGTTAGAATTATGCTTGTCAGTTATCTTTTCATGATTTGCTAAAACAAAAAATAATGCTTTGCCCGGATGAAATGGCCTTGGTTTTGGTTCTTTTGAATCATCTATTTGAACAAACGAATCATAAGCAGCAGTGGCCAAATGAACTTTGTCTTCGCTAATTAATTTACTCGCTTTCATTGCAGCGTTAAACGCATCATCAGTTTTCCAAGTAGTAATGGATAATTGATTTACTGCTTTTGCCATTGCAACACAAAGAGAAGATTCATACCCTGGAGTTTTTGTTGTTGCACTTCCAGAGATTGTTAGTTTATATCCTTTTTTTGGAACATCTAGTTCCGATGCAAATATTTCATCAATTATTTTTGATTCTAATTTGTCTTTTCCTTCAGACTTTTTGTATTTTTCTTTTGTAATTTGATTATCAATTTCAACATCTTCAAGTTCTTTCTTTTTGTCTACTTTCGCTTCAACAAATTCGCTTGCAGGAAAAGCAACTATTGGCCCGCCCACTTCGTTAAAGTATTCTCCAAACAATATTATTGCAGGACTTGCTTTTGCGTTCATTTTTTCAGCCATAATTTTTTCTCCAAAAATAATTTTTATTTAATTTTTACC
>CAZOCW010000011.1:0-18528 GCA_964578405.1 uncultured archaeon
GCTCATAACCCGGAGGTCGGAGGTTCAAATCCTCTCCCCGCTATAGTGAGTTTAATTCCTTTTTCTAGTAAATTAACCCCCTACGCTTCCGCTACTACGGGTTTTTGAATAAATTCAATAAATACGACAATTGACTAATTTTTATACTATTTATTAGCACTGCTAAAAGCACTGTTTTCTATTGGGCCCAAAAGAGCCTGTTTTTGAACCACTCACCAAGGGCCAAATACACTCAAATCTACTACTTTTGGCAATTACTCCAAAAAGAGCCAAAATCAATATAGCTCACTTGACTAAAAACTCGTTGATTTTCCTTCATTTTGAAGCAAAACTACTAAATCAAAAAAGGCACCCAGCTCACCGGACCCGCGGGCCAACCAAGTTAGTAATTACTTATCATTACACGTAATGAGGCGTAATGAGGATAATAACAAATCATTACCGTAATGTTTATAAATCATTACGGTCATTATATTAATGACCAAAAATAAATTGGTAATGATGAAAAACGAAGTGAGAAGATGGGCATACTTGAAACACTAAAGCAAATGTTTGGTTTGAAGGCCAAAATACAGGAAAAACCAACTGAAATACAAGTAGTGAGTGAAGCTAAGAAACCCTTTGAAGTACGATCAATCTGGGACTTTCTACAGTTCAACGAACACACCCAAGCCTTCCATTTAGCGAGTGTTATTAGATTTGACGAATGGGCCACTATGGACGAGATTAGAAGGAGAATCTTTGAACTCTTCCAAGTAGACTACGAGAATGAGCGCTCACTTTACCCCTACCTAAAGACAATGGTTGATATAGGACTTATTGAGACTAACAGTATTGGCGGCAAACGTAAATGGAGAAAGAAAGATTTACTAATAAAGATTGAAAAAGAGGAAAAAGAAACTCAAAAACAAGAGCAAATTGCTCAAACAGCCCAGAGCCAAGCGCAAAACGCATAAAAAAACTAAATTTTGTTTATTTTATTATCACTTGGGCTGAATTAAACAACTCAAAGACTCAATTTCCTGGACACATTTTGAAATGAACAAACAAGGTTATTTTGACAATTTGATGTAACAAAAGTCGTTTAATCAACAATTGGGTGGGAAATAATGGATGAAATGGTTGAATATTTGGATGAAAACAACCAAATAAAGGGAGTTACTTCTAGACCCAACGCTTATCAAAACAAATACAAACTAAAAGCCGCCTTTGTCATTCTCACTAATTCTGCTGGCAAATATTATATTGGGCAAAGAAGCAAGAACAAAAAAATTTCTCCATTAAAATGGGTTATTGGAGCAGGAGGTTGTGTTAGTGCAGGAGAAACTTTCAAAGAAGCCGCTGCGCGAGAACTCAAAGAAGAACTTGGGGCAACTACCCCCATAAAGTATATTCTTGACTTTGATTATTCAGATCCTTTCGGGGGATATTATGGACAAGTTTTTTTAAGGAAATGGAATAAAAAAATCACTCTCCAACTTGAAGAATTTGAAAAAGGACATTGGGCAACAAAAAAAGAAATTTTAGATCTAATAAAAACTAATCAACTTGCCCCAGATACAAAAATCTTTTTTGAAAAATATTTAAAATTGATTAAAAAATAAAGTAATTACTAATCAACAACCAAAAAATAAAATAATTCTAGTAATTACCACTAAAAAATAAGGTAATTACTGGTTTTGAGAAGCATTTTGTGCTTGCCCTGAAGAGGCAGGGGAATTTTTTAGAGATTTATAGTGCTCATAAAACTCGCTTAGGGTTGGGGATTGTTGGTAAGTTAACTTGAACCATTCAAGATCCACTATCGCTTGAGCTTCTTTAACTAAAGCAGATTTGTAAATAGCATCTCCCCCTTTTTCAACCATTCTTTTCATTTCAGTTGAAAGTTTTGCCATTCCCTCTTGTCCCTCAACAAACTTTCTTGAGAGCAAATTTTCAAGTGCCAAAACAACATCCTTTTCTTGGACATCCTTTTCATTCAAAAAATAAGTACATTTCCATTCCCCTTTTTCAGTCCAATTATGAGTTGGATTGTGCCCGGTTTTGAAAAATTCTTGTAAGGATTGAAAAGCAGTTGTTGGGATAATAACACAATTTTTACCCGGTCGAAGGTAGGGGTAGTTTGAAAGAATCCCTGCTCGGTGATAGTGGTAGTTCTTTCCACTAGCTTTATACACCGCTTGGGTGTATCCATAAATTGCTCTGAAAAGTTTTTGATAAGTATAAGAGGAGTGCTTAACTGAGTCCGGAATAATAAATCTATATTGAACAAAATAACTTCTAATTACCATGAAATCCTCTCCTTTTATTTTAGGTTCGCGCGAAAATTACACGCCCCCCACACTTCCATTACTATGCTATAATAATAATAAAATCCTTTTATGTATATATAATATATATAATATTATAAATATAACTAATTCATTACTAGTTTTTTCTTTTTTTAAAATTTGATGAGGGGAAAGGGTGTCCAGGAATTTGGGTTATTTTAAAAATTAAAAAAAGTAGAGGAAGTAAAAAAAGGATTTTAGAGAGATCAGACGAAGGTGATTAAAAAAGAAAACCCCCGCATTTGCGAGGGCAAGAGACAAGGGGAGGCCTTATCGTCTTGTATATTTGTATCGTAAAGATGATGCAGCAGGTGCTGGAGCTTCTTCTTTTGCTTCTTCAGCGTACGGAACATCTCTGCTTGAAACGATGATTATGTCTTTAACTGACTTTACGTTTCTATAAGGAATGCTTTTTTCGCTGAGGATTTTTTTAGCATCTGACTTAGTTTTTACTTTTAGAGGTTCAGTAGTAATAGTTTCTAACTTACCCTTTTCAAGATTTATGATTATATCATATACCTTGCCTTTGTATCCTGCCTCTATGTCGTATAGGTCCATGCCGAAAAGTTTTGATAATCTCATGCTCATATTAAATCCTCCCTTTAATTACAATGGGAACGACAATGAAGTATATAAAGCTATTCTCCAAATGGATCAAAATTGGGTAAAGTTTGAAAAGTAAACTTTGAGTCTGAATAAAGGACTTATACATAAATGTGTTATTTTTTTCATTTTTTATTAGTTTAATTCTTCTTTTTATTTTTTTAAAATGAAATTAGATCAATTTGTTATGTTTGGAAAAAGGGATTTTTAAAAATTTTAAAACTCTCTAAAAAGTAGTGGAATAATGGGGGGTCGGTGTTAAAGTTTATCAAGCGGACTAACTACTTTCTTTAGTTGATCATTTGCAACGCTTGTGTAAATTTGTGTGGTATTTAGATTACTGTGCCCAAGTAAAGATTGAATATATCTAATATTTGTTCCAGCCTCAAGCAAGTGTGTCGCGTAAGAGTGTCTAAAGGAGTGTGGGGTAACATGTTTTGTTATTCCTGCTTTAACTGCACTCTCTCTAACTATTCGTTGAACAGTGTCTGTAGTAATTGCTTTTCCATTTTTTTTAGAAAAAACCTCTTCAGATTTAATTTTTTTCTTATCTAAATATTTTTTTGTATCATGAATCCATTCTTTTGAAAGAATAATCATTCGGTCCTTATTTCCCTTTCCTCCGCGAATAGCCGCAGTTCTTTCTTTAAAATTAAGATCATTAACTTTCATTTTAACAACTTCAGAAACACGACAACCCGAACCATACATAAATTGAAGCATGAGTCTATTTCTTCCAAATCTTGTATTTTGAAACATTAATCTAATTTCATCTTTTGTTAAAACCTTTGGTAAAGTTTTAGCTTTTTTTGGAATTTTAATTTCTTCTAAGATATGTAATTTTAAATATTTTTTGAACATGTATTCCATTGCCGCGTGAACTAGCGCAAGAGTAGAATTTTCACAACCCCCCTCTCGCTTATTTGCTAAATATCCCACGATGTCTCTTTTGTCAATAGTTGAAATTGGTTTGTTAATAGTATACAACACCTCTCTTCCGTAAAGTAAATACATTTTGAGTGTTTTTGCAGAATATCCTTCTACAATTAATTCTTGTTTTAATTCAAGTAATAATTTTTCAAATTCAGGATTATTATAAACAAAATTTTTTTCTTTATTATCTTTTGGAATTAGCGAATTTACTTGTTTAACTTGTTGAACAGGAGGGGATTGTTTTATTTGGGGAGTTTCTTGTGTTAGGGATTCAGGATTACTGGAAGAGTTGGGTGCCTCAGGAGGTGTTGTTTGATTTGAAGCAATTGGAATATTATCCTGCATTTCATTTTCCATGATTTACATAGCCTTTTGAAGTATAAATTAGTTCGCTTGTTTAGGGTTTTGTTTTAAGTGAAGAGAAGTGTAAATACTTTCAATTCTTTCCCGATCAGACAAATTTTGTGTTTTTAGAACGATCTCCCTAATTGTTTCTTCAGGTAAATTCATAATTAAATTTTTTATAGCAAGAGCTGTTTTGACTTTTCCTTGTTGTAAAAGAAGTTTGTAAGCGGGAGTCATATATATTCCTACAAATACTCGATTAATGCTGTCTCCTCTGTCTAATCTTTGATTTCTAACCGATAATTCTTTTTGAACCTCTGCGCTAAGTTCGTCTGTAAGAAGAGTTTGGGGTATTCTTTCAACAACTATTCTTTTTCCTTCCTTAACTCTAGTCATAACTGTTCCATGCGCAGAACCAATTATTACAATTCCTTTCATGTCATTTGTTGCAAGGTGCGGAGTTTCTTTTCTAATTTCTTCAACTGCAGTTTTTATTCTGCGTGCCAATCCTTCATCACGAACATCAAGATATCTTTGCGCAGCAACTAAACGCGTTTTTATTTGTTGAAGAACATTTGTTGTTGAAGCAGTTGGTTCAATTGTGATTGGTTTTTCTAAAGTGGATAATTTTTCTTGTTCTTCAAATTCTTTAACACTTTTTCGTTCTTCCGCATATTTCATTAATAAATTTTCCCGTACTGCATTACAAAAAATTTCTGTTCCAAATTCTTGTTTAAATAAGTAAGAAGATTTTGCACGCAACCATTCTGTTGCTTTTTCTTCACCAATTTTTTCTTTTAAATCCAAATAAAATTTTCTTCCATCTCTAATTTGATTATTATACCATGCTTCCTCTTGTTTTCTATCTGCTTTTGTTAGGTCTGCGGATTCAAGGAGCATAAATTGGAAAGGTTTTCCCTTTGCTTTTTCTTTTTCCATTAACGTGTAAAGTTCTCTGGGGTGCGCTCCCCCCACATGTTCAACTAAAGCAAAATGTAAGTAATTGCTCTGTGCTCGTGATTTCATTGGGGCAAGCGCAGTAAGGGCCGCAAGTCCAAAAACAGCCCCTTTTCTTCTAAAATTCCTTCCAAAGGAAGAAGATTTTTTCCTCGCTCGCAGGGGGTTCATAACTAAAGAATACCTTTTAGAATCTTAATTGTTTGCCCTCAAAACTACAAGGTTTATAAGTCTGTATAGCGAATAATTATTTTATGTTAAGAAAACCACAAAAGCCTCCGGAAGGAGCTAAAATGAAAGAGACCGCAGACATGGTTGCTTGGAAGAAAGAGTTTTCAAAAATGAAAACAGAAGATCATTTAAGCAAACTAAAAGAACTCGGTCTTGACGACGAAGACTTGGATGAATTTAAAGCGCTAGAAAAAGGCGAAAAAACTTTGGAAGACGAACTTGGGCCACCAGTAGAAGATGCGCCAGCTCCAAAGAAAAAAGCTAAAAAATAAAAAAAATCCTTGTTCCTTCTTAATCTGATTAGGGGATAGGCCGCTGATTTTTTTAGAATTTTAATTATTTTTTTTACTAATATTTTTTTGTTTAACTAAGTTTATCTCTTTCTAGCAATAACTCCACTAGATTTGGGGTTATGCACACAATCACTAAAACCATTTCTTGAAAGCATTTTGATCATTGTCGGGTAATATTCAGTTCCTTTAGTTTTTCCAGGATTTGGACAATAATGGTAAAGGATTCCTCCTTTTTTTAATACTCTAAAAAGTTCTTTGTAAAATTCATCAGAATAAAGTTCTTTTGCAAATGAAATAGTTGGGGGGTCGTGAATAATTCTATCAAAAGAATTTTTTTCTAACTCTTTTATTCCTTCAAACACACTTTTTTTGTGTAATTTAATTTTTGAATTAGTGAAAAGTTCTTCAGAGTATGGGTTGTATTCTGCAATTCTAATAACATTTTCATCAATTTCAAAAACAGTTACTTCATCGCACCCTGGTGCGTGAGCAGAAAGAATTGAAGTATACCCAAGTCCGCAACAAGTGTCAAGGACGTTTCCTCGTATTGGGGAAATTCCTCCAACCATTAGTTCAGCGCTAAGTTTAGGACTAATTGTTTTGAATCGATGCATTGGGGTAGCTGAAAGGGTAATTGTTGGCCAGTCCTTCGTTGGTTTTAATTTGTAAAAAATGTTAGTGTCAGAGCCAAAAAAATCAATTGATTTGAGTTCTCCTTCATCGAGCACATAGCAAGTGTCCTCTTTTAGCTTGGATAGCTTTGATATTTCAATCCACTCTTCCCTTATCTGAACCTTTTTGTTCTTTATTTGAACTTTGGAAATAGTTTTTTCAAGATCAAAACTCGCTTCCACCCAAGAGTGTCCTAGTTTTTGTGCAGAAATTA
Source organism: uncultured archaeon (assembly GCA_964578405.1). Classification (GTDB taxonomy): domain Archaea; phylum Iainarchaeota; class Iainarchaeia; order Iainarchaeales; family JAAZKV01; genus JAAZKV01. The sequence goes on from CAZOCW010000011.1 coordinate 6,579, forward strand.
TTTTTTCTGCATTAGTTTTAGTCAAAATGGCAAAATTCATGGTTATAACCAATCTATTGTGGTTGGAAAGGTTTATATACTACCTCCGCAGCAATGTGTACTGGAGCTATTTTTGGAATTTTTCCAAGGACAAATTAAAGGTGAGCCTAATGAGTCATGTACTGTTAAATATGGGTGTAGACGAAGAACTTAGGCTTGAGCTATTGGCACAAGAACAAAAAATGAGATCAAAACAGCCAGAAGCTTGGACAAAAACTAAGTTTAGAAAATACGCAAATTTCGGAAGAAACCGAAAGAAAACTGCTGAAGAAATTTTAGGTATTGAACCTAAGACAGTAGTAGGAAAACCAATAGTTAAAGCTCTAAGAAAATAGAGTTTTTCCTAAAGGAAATCTTTTGAGCGTGTGGAATAAAGCATTTGCTTTATTCTCAACATTGCCTCATTTTTATTATTTCCTAGCGAAGCCGCTAGAAATTATTTAGTTATTACTTCAAGTTTACCTTGTTTTCCAGCGCTGATTTGTAGTTTTCCTTTGTAATCAGTTACCCAACCATTAGTGATTTTTACTTTATCTCCGTCATTAACTTTTTTGTATTCATCATTCCAAAGAGTTAGAGAAACTTCTTCTCCAGTTTCATCTTTTACAGCTGCATTACAAACAGTTCCTTGTCCGTTTGCACTTGCAAATGCTCTTGGTTCTCCTTTAGTTACTACTTCCACGATTAATTCATCAAATGGAGTTCTTGCTTTTAGATCTTTAATCAACATTAAAAACACCTTAACTTAAAATTGAGACAAAATCATTAAAAATCCACTTATTTATTTTATTAAAGTTTATTTGCATTGGCCAATAACAGAATTCATTTCCTTTAGACTCAAAGTGGTCTTATTGTATTTTGTTAAAAAAATACTTGTGTTTGTTCTTCTAACAGAGCATTCCACTCTAGTTAGCGCTCTATGTTCTTCAGCAAGTGTTTGACTGTTTGCAGTTCTAAGAACAATAATAATTTCATTTGAAATTGTAGTAAAAATATCTTGAATACTTTTTTGTTTCATTAATGTTTGAATAATTTTATCCTCACACCCTGGACGCGGTTTTATTATCATAAATGCTTTAAGCCCCATTTCAATTTCATCATATCCTTTTTGAGTAAGATCAGGTATTTCTTTTACAAAAATATTTCTTGACCAAAGCAGTTTCCATCTTTTTGAAACAGAATTTCGGTGAATTTTGTGTTTATCTGCAATTTCTAACAAAGTAATATTTGGGTTTTCTGTTTTTTCTTTAATTATTATACAATCAATTGTGTTAATTTTTTCAGTGGCATTTTTTTCTACAGGCAAATAGTGTCGCTTGTATTCTCTATTCACAAAATATATGTCGGTGTGAGTAATTATTCCTTGAAATAACTTTTCCATTCCTAAAACAAAAGAACTCAAATATGCAATGCTTGGCCCAAAAATTTTTATTGCTAAATCACTTCCTCCCGTAACATCAGAAATACTTAACACTGGAGTTAACTCAAGAAGTTTTTTGATTAATTTTTCTTGATCATAAATATCCCAATTTACTCCAATCAAAACCCATGCAACGTGTCCCACACCCAAAGTATCTAAATTTATATCAAATTTGGTTTTATTGAAATATTGTTCTTGTTTCATTTTTTCTAAAACATATTCAACAGTTTGTGGATTGAGTTCTAATCTACTTGCAAGAGTGTCTTTTTTGTTTCTAATTCCTTTAATGTAAGCTGAACGTAATATTTTTTTTCTCATTTGGGCAGCATCATGCATACTAATAGTAGTGCTTTGAAACGTATAAATCTACCCTTTACGCACAATAGGTTAACTAACAATAGTGAATATATCTTTTTTTCTTTTTGATTTTTTAAATAAAGCACTCTTTTTTTGTTGTAATGTGTGCAAATAAATGTGATATCTAATTAACTTCCCCTGTACTATATTAGTAACGGGAGGGGATAGAAGATGGAAAACACAGCAATCATGAAAGGAATTGCATTGTTCGCAACACTAACTGGAATATACCAGTGGTTAGGGAACGGAACAAGCCTTTACGATGTATTAATCATCTTCTTTGCAACTTTCCTAATCATAAGCATGGAACCGACTAGAAAAGGGGAAACAGATCGATTAGTACAAGAAACGGGGGATAATCATCAAGTAAAAAAGAACATATTTCGAGAGTTTGTGGCTTTGGCTAAGAGGGTTCCCTTAAGAGTAGGGGTGGTCGCCCCGCAATATGCATAATGTTTTTTTGTAAAAATTATTTTTATTTCTTTAAGTTTATGGTTTTTTATTCATTTGCTTAAGAAAAATACTTGATTAAAATGGGTTTTCTTTTTTTAGACATAGAATCATTTGTTGATCCAGAAGATGAACAATCTGGCCTCAATCCATTTCATGCAAAAAGCAAAGTTATTGTAATTGCTTACAATTATTATCATTCTACTATGGCCCCAAAACCTGAGCAAGTAAAACCCCCCACATTTATTTTTGAATGGGAAGTTGGTTCTGAAAAAAAGTTACTAGAGGATTTTTATAAAGTTTTAAAAGATATTGAAAAAAAAGAATTTCATAGTGGAGAAACTTTTTTGAAAATTGTAGGGTTTAATCATTTAGCATATGATTTGAATTATTTGTTTGCAAGAATGTCTCATCACAATATTGCCCCTCAAAAAGAATTATTTGGGCTTCTTTTTACTCATCCTCGCCATATTGATATGGCTCAACTAGGAATGGCCGTTTCAAAAGTTACAAAGCGTGATGAAGATTTTAGGACAATTTCCCAAAAAGCAATTAACTCTTATTTCGAAATTCCTATTAAAGAAGCTAGTGGAAAAGATGTTTCTTTATTTTATTCAAAAAAAGATTATACTAAAATATTAAAATATTGTACTGAAGAATTTACTTTTGAATTATTATATCAAAGTCTGCTTCAAACGTTTTTACATTAAAAACAAATTTTAATATTTTTAATTTTATTTTTTAAAAATTTCCCATTTTTACGTCAAACTTTTTCTTTTCGAAAAGTATTTATACTAAAAATTCCTAAAAGAACCTAGTTGAGTGCCTATGGAAACAAACAGTTCTTGCCAAGAAAGAGAAATAGAGTTATGCAAAACACTATCAGTAAAAGGGAAGTGCCTTGATAATGAGTGTGTAGCTTTTGCAAAAAACTTTAAACTCTAAAAAAAGACCGTTTTTGTGTCTTGCCTAGTTTTACTTACTTGTTTTAATCGATTTTATTAGCACTTTTTAATTCTTTTTGCCCTAAATCCATTCATGCGATTAATGGTAACTGGAACTCCAGGTTGTGGAAAAACAACCTTAGCAAAACTTCTTGGGAATAAATTTAATCTTAAAGTGATTAATGAAAAAGATTTTGCATTAAAAAACAAACTTGGAAAATTTAATGATGCGAACGAACTTGAAATTCCTCTTAAAGAATTTGAAAAAAAAGCAAATGCTTTTTTGAAAAAAAATGACAACGTTTTATTTGAAGGGCATGTAATTTGTGAAATAAAACTTAAAGTGGATAAAGTAATTTTAGTTCAAGTGGATCCTGAGGAATTAGAAGCAAGACTTGAGCAAAGAAATTATTCAGTGGATAAAATAATGGATAACGTTTTTTGTGAAGGAATTGATTATTGTAAAAAGCATGTGTTAAGAAAATACTCTAAAAAGAAAATTATTTTTGTTAAATCCCTCCCAACTTCAGCTCTAACTTTTGCAAAAACCCTTCTTTTGCTTCAAAAATGAACGAATTTTGATTTTTTGCTCTCTCCTCTAAGTTTTAAAACTTATTTTTGCAATAATGAGTTTAGTTTTGGGGATTAAATGTATCAAAAAATTGCTGTTTGCTTAATTTTAGTGCTAGTTCTAGTTCAAAGCGCATTTGCATACCAAGCGCCTTTGGCTGAATTTGGGTTTAGTGGACTTTTAAATGAGACAAAAGACACAAAGTCTTGCAAAGAAGTTACTCTTACTCTTTCAGATGCAGCAGTTTTAGAAAAAGGAATAGGCATTCTTTCCATTAATGGGGAGTTTGTAGACCCTAAAGTTGATAGTTCCTATATTTCAGTTTCAGTAAATGGCGTAGAAGAAAATGTACTTTGGCCAGAGGATTTTGTTTGTAATGGGACTTGCTGGGCAAGAATTTTTTTACCTGATTTAAAGAAAGGAAGCACAAAAATAAATTTATGTGCAGTTCTTGGAAGTCTTTCAAAGAGTGTTGCAGTAACAAATAATTCTTTTGTTGGTGTATATGATGCTCCAAGTTTGTCAATAAGTAATTCTGCTCCGGGGCAAATTTTTCTTGGAAATCGGGCAAAAATGACTATTTCCGTTACTAATAGTGGAACAAAAGCTGCAGAAGTGTTTGTACAATTTGTTCACCCAGATACACGAGCAAAAGTTCCTATTGCAAGTTTTGATATTGTTGAAGGGGATTCAAGTGCAACAACAATAGTTGCCGCTGGAGAAACAAAAAACTTTGATTATTACATTAAACCCTCAATTATAAGTTCCTACAATCTTCCCTCAGCAGCATTATTTTTTACAAATGAATTTGGGGAAAAACAATTTCTTTTGAGTGAACACCCGATGATGAGTGTTGTTGAACAAAAAATAATAGAAATATCTTTAGTTGCAATTGAACAAAAAAATCCGTTTGTGTTTAAAGCAATAGTAAAAAACAATAGTTCCTTACCATTTAATGGAACAGTAAGTCTTTCTCCTCAACCAGCATTAGTTAATCCAATACAAGCAGTTTATATCGCACCAAATAGTGAAAAGGAAGTTACTTTTAACTCTAGTTCTCTTGAAAATGGGGCATATTCATTTGTTGCAAATATAAGAGATGGAAATGATATATATTCTTCAAACGCAATTGATTTAGAAATTAAAAAAGAGGGGCTTCCTTTTGAAATAATTTTTGCAATACTTGGCATTTTGATTGGTGCTGCAATATTTGGATATCTTTACTTTAAGAAATAATTATTCTTTCCACTCTTCTAAAATTATTTTCTTTTTGTCTTCTTCTATTTTTTCTTTTTTTCCAAAACTTTGCTTTAGGGCAAATGCTGAAATAATTATTAATAAAATTGGGGCAATAATTAAATAATTCAAATTAAACAAAGGGCTTTCGATTGTGCTTGCATTTGAAAGTAGAAATAATGCGTCTGAATATTTATTTTGATCAATGTACTCTTTTGCTTTTGTTAGGGTTTCTTTTGAAAGACTACTATCAATCCCTCTATTGAAAGAAATTATTGCTTCTCTTTTTAGATAATCTTTTGCATTTACTAATTCTTCATTAATTTTTTTGATGCTTGTTAGTGTCTCTTCGCTGGGTTTTTGGGTTAAGTTAAGATCTATTAAATCAAGTTTCAATTTATAATAGGAAATTTGAATACATCAGTACATTAAAAAGTCTGCTTTGCGTAATTGGGGGAATTATTTTATTTTTAATTGAGTTTTGGCCACTTGCAAAAAATAAGTCTAGTTCTTCAATTAGTTTTAAGTTAATCTCTTTGAATTTATTTATTTCTTTTTGATTTTCTTTTATCTTTTTTGTTGAATTTTGATCTAGCTCTTCTTTAAGATTAATAATTGCGGTAAGTGTTTTTTGTAAAGAAGTGTAGTTTTCTTTTCCTTCAATTGGGTTGAATGGAAAAAGTTGTTCAAAGGATTGTTTTTCTTTAAGAAATTTTTCTTTGAGTTTAATTAATTCTTCAGAAGAGGTGTTTTTTGTTACTTCTTCAACTTTTTTTAACAAGTTATTTGCATTTTCTTTCAAGGTGTCATCAAAAGAAAAAGTCTTTTTTGAAAGCGTGTCAAATGCCTTTGTAATATTTGATTGTTTCCCAAAATCTAAATTTAATACTCCTTGGATTAGTGTTTCTATTTCTGTTGCTTCTTTATTAAGTCCTAAATTATTAAATTCCTCTATTTGACTTCTAAGTTCTTCTATTTTATCAAGCACGTTTTGCTTTAACAAATTTTGTGAAAGTTTTTCATTTTTGGCTAAGTTTAACTTATTTAGTAAAGCTGTAGTTTCTAAATATTTTGCTTGTAATGTTTTTATTGGACTTTTTTCTCCTTGCGCAATTAGATCCGATATACTTTTTGCTGAATCGATTTCACCCAAAAGAATTAATTCTTCTCTTTGTTTTGTCAATTCTTCTAAGTAATATGAATAGTAATTATTTACTGTTAATTGTATTTCGTAGTTTATGGTTTGTTTTTCTTCAAATATTTGGTTTGGGATAAGTAAATAATTTCCTTGGGGTTTTCCACTAACAATTTCATTTCCATTTTTGTAAATGTAAAATGTTTCCACATTTGAATTGATTGGGATGTCTAAAAGCAAATTTGCTGAGACTTTTTTAGGAAGGGTGTTTTTTGCAATACTTAAATATGTTATTTTTTGAATATCTGCGTTTAATGTTTTGTTGTTTATGGTTGTGATAATATTAATTAAATTGTCCACGTAAAAGTATATTGTTATTTCTTCTTTTGGTCGTATTTTTTCCAAAGCAAAAAATAATGTTTCTGTTTCACTATATGCCTTAATTTCTTTTTCTTTATTTAATACAACAGTTTTAGTAGTTCCATTTGGTAAAGCAGTGTGGAGTAATGCTTTTTCAATAGTGCTAGTATTTGTTAAAGTAATAGTTCTTTTTATCAAAGATTCTTTGTTTGAAGCAAAAAGGAGTTCTTCCGTTTCGATTGTATCTAGTGTTTCTTCTTGGGCTATTTCTATACTTGTGCCGCCCGCAGGGAGACAAGCAAGTATTATTGTCGAGTAATCTTTTTCAGGGACAATTTTGTTTATGCATTCCCCCATTCGTGTAATTTTTTTTGGTTTGATTGGTACTTTTAATAGAATTTCTTCAGAAATTGTTTCAAATGGGTTTGGGATTAGTATTTCTATAATTGAATTATAGTCCTTTTCATTCTCTGCAACAAAGTCGTTAATTTGATTAATTTGTATGTTGCTTTGTGCATAATTTGTAATATTTTCTTTGATTGCTTGCTTTATTTCATTATTTAGGTTTTTAATTTTTTCATTTAAGTTGCTTTTAATTGGAAGTAAAATATCCAATTTTGCATTATATTGCGTTCCATTTTTATTAAAATATTTTTTATATTCAATTAATCGTAGAGTGTATTGGTTTTGTGTTTGAGTAATTTTTGATGAATTGTCATATAAGGATATTTCATTTAGGGTCAATAAATTTTTTTCAGCATACAATATTTCTTTTTCACAAGCGATCACTTCTTCATCTTCGCCAATAATGTACTCTACTTGTCGTTTAATGTTTTCGCAAGAATCTATAAATTCAGTTAAGTTCTCTTTTGTAACTTGTGTTTTTGATAACTCCTTATGGGTGTTTTTTAGTTCATTTAGTTCAACCACGTGAAATATTTTTTCTAAATAAGTAAAACAATCTTTTGCAGAATCTTTTCGTTCTGCTGCAAATGCGGCAGAATCTTTTTTTGCATTTTTTAAAAGAGTAAGTTCCTTGTTTAGTTTTGAGCAGTATGTTAATTTTTCTTTTCCAGTAGTTGAAAGTATTTTGGTTGAATCAAATTGAGTGTCATAAATTAGTTTTGACAGTTCTTCTGATTCGGAAGGTATTTCACTTTTTATTGTTTTGGCTAAGTTATCACATGCGCTTGAAAGTTTTGAAGTGTAATTTTCTTTTTCAAGAGTAATTCTTAAATTTAATTCACTTAACTCTGCAGAATATCTTTTTAGAGTTGAAAGTTCTCCCCCCATTGCAAGTGATCCCTTGCTTTTTTTCTCGCTAAGTGTGCGTGTTTCTTTTATTATCCTGTCAAGTTTGTCTTTTGTTTCTGTTTTGTTTATTGCAATTGCCCCAAGTAGTGAAGAATATAAGTCTTCAAAAGAGGAGTAATCTTCCAGTGTGTTAAAGTTATTTTTGCACTCAATTAGTTTTTTTTCATTTTCTTTCCACAACAAATTAATGCTATTTTGTGTAGTTTCTATGTTTGTGCTAGTCCTATTAGTTAAATCAATAAAACGCTTTAGTGCGGAAGTATCTTTTCCTCCAAGATTAGAATATAGTGTTGTGAATTCAGAGACAGGGAATTTTTTCAATGATAATATTCCTTGTTTAGAATATATTAAATTTTCAAAGTAATTTCTTCCATTTTCAAATGCGCTGTTTAGTGTTGGAAACCAATATTCATTAGTTATTCCAAGTTTTTTTAATATACTTTCCTCTGTAAAGTTATAAGTTTCAGTTAAAATTGGTTGTTTTTCAATTAAAGGTGGGATACCTTTTGTAATATTTGAATTTGAGAAAGTTTGTGCTTTATTTAAGTAATATGAAACATAACTATCTGAATTGGTGGGCCCAGTGTTTAACTCAGTAATTATTTGTCTTAGTTCTGTTAATGAATCAAATATTTTTTCTTCTTTAATTATATCTATTTTTTGCTCTGTTAGGTATTCTTCTTCGGCCCCAATAAATTCAAAACTTTGTTTCATTGCTTCATCAAGTGCAGAAAAAGATTGTTCAAGATAATTTTGAGCTTCGTTTAATTCACTTGGGAGCTCTGAATAATCTGTTCCTTGACAAATTTTTCCCACATTTTTTATTTTGGCATTGGCTTTGTTAAAAAATAGCCAACTTCTAGCCACATTATTTTTTAGTTCAAATAATTTACTTTCTTGTGAATAATTAAATTTGGTTTTAAATAGTTCATTTACTTTTGAAAAACAACTGTCTTCCGTGTCGCATGCGGGGATAGTTGTGTAGCTTTTTGTTGAAAGTGTGTAACATAATCCTTTTTCACTTCCTGAGAGTTCAGTGCACCCAAATAGGAATAGTAAAAAGAGTAAAATAATTCCTGCAATAAATATTATTTTTTTTGGTTCTTCTTTTTGAAAACGTTTTTTTGGAATTTTTTTTATCATAAAAGGTTCGTGCTTGGCCCTTATTTAAAACCTTCAGTAGAATTCGTCAATTGACTAAGCAAAATTAGTTTTGCAAGAGAAGATTTTTCCTAATTTGCAGGTTCTTCGTTAAAGTCTTTTACCACAACTGCTTTTTTTTCAATGTAAGCTTGTGTTGCACACTTTTCTGATGCAAGTTTTGGATCCTGAACTAAAGTGTATAAGCAATCATTTTCTTGGTTAAGAAGATCTTTTGCATAAATGCAGTCTTTGTTTGTTGTTCCTAGCGTTTGTGAAATCATTGGATCGATTACACTGTATTGGATTATTAGTCCTATTATTATTCCCGCAAGGAGTGCAATCATTACTAGTTTGTTTTTGTTAAGAAATTTAACCGCAGGGTTGTTTCCTTCTGGAATTAACTCATCGTAATCGTCACTTGGATCTTTTAGGGACATGTTAAACTTAGGTGTTTGTTAAATAAAAAGGTTTTGGATTTACTAATTTTGTTTTTTATTATTAACTTGGTTTTTATTTTAAATTAACTAATAAAGTTGGTTTTAATTAAAAAAAACTAGCCATATACATAACACTTATTTTTTTATTTTAAAAAATTGTCATAAATGTTGAAAATATTCTCCGAATACATAACAGTGTTTTGGTTTGTTTTTTGCTGGGGAAACGTTTATAAAGGAGTTAGACTTTCTATGTGTTAGAAGTTTTTTACAGGTGTTAAAAATGTACAAATATACAATAGCAAGACAATTGGCATCAAAAAGAGTAATCACTAACAGAGGAGACGAAGTTGGCAAATTAGTTGACATAATCGTTTCAGAAGTTGGTGGAGACATAGAGTACTTGGTAGTAGAAGTAGACAAAACCTCAAGACTATTGTCAAAATTAGGAAAAGTGGATAAGTTAATCGAAGTACCTTATTCATCAGTAACTGCAGTTAGCGATGTATTCATCGTTGATGAAAGAGAAATCCTAGAAGACGTAGCAAAGAAGGAATAAAGTTTTACTTATATCTAGACTAGGGCTCGACTCCGAAAGGATAAAGCGCTAGCCTAGAAAAATCAAGCATCTTGCCTTAACTCTTAGTTTTTATGCCTTACAAAATAGGCTTTAATTTTTTTTCTTGATGGGAGAATCAATTCTATTTTTTAGTTAGTTTAATTTATATATTTGAAAGAAGTTTACTTTCTTATGCGTTTTTTTATTATATCTGGCTTGGCAATAGTGGTTGGGATAATTCTTTTTAGTGTATTGCTTTTTAGTGGGGTTATTTCTGATGGATCCAAATCTTCTGTTTTTCATTGCTTTGGGCAAAGTCCTACTTTTCAAGTGGTTGAGGAGTCTACACACTTTAGTTCTCTTTTTTATTTAGCTCTAAACAATAAAGATTCAGCTAATTATTTGTTAAATGAAGTTTATTGGGTTGGAGGAAATTCAAAAAATCTTTTTTCAAAAATTAGCACTAAAGGGACGGCAACTCGATTTGCTATTGATGCAAATGTATTTTCAAATAATGAATACAATGAAGGTTATCTGTTAGTCAAGTACTCTAAAAGTACTTCTCCAGACGCTAATGAAGAAATGAAAATTGAATGTAAAGGGGTAGTATTTAGCTAAAGTGCCAAAACCAATTTCTTTTTCTTAAAATCAAGTTCTTTGATTAAAGGTTTAATCGCATTAATTTTTGCAACAATTTCTTTCTCTTCAAGTCCTTTAGCTTTTGCTTTCTCAATTGCCCCAATTACTTCTTTAATTTCTTGATAGTGTAAGAATATTTCTTCTCCTTTTTTCTGAGATTCAGTTTCCTTTACTCCTAAGCCAACGATTTGAGCTTGTTTTGCTTCAATATCTTTTTCATATTTAACTTTCTTTTTAGCTTCTTCAGTTTTTTTAGGATTCTCTTTAATCACAACTTCTTTTTTCTCAGCATTACTAACAAGAAGAGAATTAAGTGCAGCTTGAATATTTTCAAATTCTTTTTCCTTGTCCTTTCCAATTTCAGTGGAATAAATTACTCCTTGGTTAACATACACTTTGCCCTCTTTAGCAGAGTAAATTTCTTTCATTTTAGTAAAAATTTCTTTAATTTCTTTAGAAGTTGCAACTTTAGCGTTTTTTGTTTTATCCACTTTTAGTTCATCAAAAGCATATTCAAGAACCAAAGGGGAAGTATTGAGAATATCAATACACGCTCCAAAGAAAGTTTTCTCATTTTGTTTTATTTTCTTTTCAAACTCGCTTAATGTTTCTTCAGCAGGATTAGTTCCCCTTGAAGAAGGAAATTTATAAGGTTCATTTGCAGCAAGAGTTCTATCCTTCCACTCTTCCTTTCTCATGGATTTAATTATCATCATTTCTTTATTACAAAGAATAATATTCCCTTTAGCAAATAGCTCAAGTATTACAAACACTTCAGGGTATTCCATTACAACAATTCTATCCACTCCGTGAAGTTTAAGTGAAATGATTCGTTGGTTGAACAAGTACTTCTTTAAGAGTGCACTAAATCCTCCAGGGCTCCCCTTTGCAGGCAAAGAATAATTTGAAATGAAAAGAGAATTAGGGGTAAGGATTAAGTTTTTGTCCCCAAATTGCTTTGTGTGAACTTTCATCTTAAGCCAATTGTTTTCAAGCGTTTGAACGTTGTTTACAAACCCATTTTCCAGAAATTGGAGTTCTTCCACTAGGTGCGAAAGCGCAAGGTTACTAAGTTGAAAATCCATACAATTCTTTTGTTTAAGACAGAATAAAAAGATTGACTCTGAATGAAAGTTTTGGTTTTATTGTATAAAAAAAGAGAAGTCCCGAAAAAGAATACTTCTTCGGGGGATTCTGTTGAAATTAACAACTTCCTAATAAGTCTGCTGGGGCGCCCATAGTTTTGTTAGAAATGGCCGCAGTTGAATAGGTAATACTTATCCCTGATTTTGGATATGAGTACTTTGTACCTGCGCTACAATTTGGCACAGTAAAAGTGAGTGTTTTTG
>CAZOCW010000012.1:0-18008 GCA_964578405.1 uncultured archaeon
GGCCCTTCTTTTAATAGCTCTTCCCATCCTCATCGGCTTTCGCTCGAGCTTTTATAGTTATAAAGCACAGGCCCTTTTTATTTCAGCAATCCTTGGCGCTTTTTACATGATCTCCTCAATAAATTTTTTGACTCTCTTTTTAGGATTAGAACTTTTAGCATTTCCTACCTACGTCTTAGTTTTTCTTGGGACCAAAAGATCTTTCAGTGCTATAACTTGGAGTATAACTACTTCCTTCGCTTCTTGGAGCATAATCTCCTCTAGGTGCAAAATCTCTTCTTGGTCCGAATGATTCTCTTCGAGGTCCGTAACTACTACTTCCTCTAGAATCTCTTCCTCCGTAACCGCCACCAAATGAAGAGCCTTGGGCTCCGTAGGGCCCTTCTCTTTTTGGTCCAAATCCAGGAGCTCTACTTGGCCCTCTGTCTCTACCAAATGAAGATTCTCTTCTCGGATAAGATGGTGCTCTATCTGACCATTGGTTGCCTCGTGATTCTTGTGGAGCAGATTTTCTCATTCCATTTTTTTCAAAGAACGCTCTTCGTTCTTCTGGAGTAAAAGTTTTATGTTCAGCGCTATTACTGTTACTTTGTTCTTCTCTTCTATACTCTTTCTTTTTATTTTCTTTATCAAATTGTTCTTGTCTTCTATTAGCATTAATACTATCATATTCTGCTTCGTGTTGTTCTTGTTTTGGAGTTGGCATTTTTGCAGCAACCTCTGCGATTCTAGTTTCAAGTTCAGCTAATACTTCGCTTGAATTATTTGCTCCATTAAAGTAATCTACTTTTAGTGCAATTGCTAATTTTCCTGCGATTATTCTTGCTGCAGTTCCTCTTTTGTATCTTGGTAAGTTTTGTAATAATGGGTGATTGAATAAGTGTCCGTGTTTTGGAGACTTAGCATTTTTTCTTAAGTGTGCAAATAATGCTTTTTCTGCCCCTAAAACTTGAATTGTTGAAGCTGGCATAAAGCATAATCTCTTTTTTGATCCTGCGCTTGCAAGTAATTTTGCTCCAATTACTGGAGTTGCAATAGTAGAAAAGTTAGGGAATTCACTTGTCATTTCTTTTATTACAAATTCTTGTAATTTTTCTTTTTCAATAGAAATACTTTGAGTATTTTTTTCTAGTTCTTTAAATGCGGCTTCTGCTTCTCCTGTAGGTTGTCTTATTCCCCATTCGGAAGCATTTTCGTTCATTAAGTTATTAATAGAATCAAGGTCTGTAAGTAAATTAACCGCTTTAATGATGTGAATCTCTTTTCCAGCAAACTTTTCGTTAATTTGCTCTCGAGTCTTCTTCATTAGCTTCTTTCTTAAAAAATCTCTCTGTTCCATAATAAATCAATAATTCTCAAGTATTTTAAAGGGTTGTTTAGGGGCTCTTTTAGAGGGTAAATTTTAGAGATTTGGTGTATTTGACTAGTATTTACTCAAAAGCTTTTGCAAGTGTTGTAGCAAGGTCACTAATTTTTACTCGCTCTTGTTTTAGTGAATCTCTTTCTCTTACAGTTACACAATTGTCTTTTAGTGTTTCGTGGTCAATTGTAATACAAAATGGGACTCCGATTGCATCAAGTCTAGAATATCTTTTTCCAATACTTCCGCTTTCATCGTAGTATGTTCTAAATGATTTTAATGCAGTAAGTATTTCTTTTGCTTTTTCTGGTAATCCATCTTTTTTGATTAGTGGAAATATTCCTACTTGGATTGGTGCAATTCTTGCAGGTAATGATAGTACTGTTCTTTGAGCATCATTGTCTCTTCTAAAGAATGCTAAATCAAGTAGTGCATAAAATGGTCTATCTACTCCAAATGCGATTTCAATTACGTGTGGAACAATTACTTTTCCATCTTCAAGTCTAACATTAAGTTCTTGTTTTGAAAACTTTGCGTGTTGAGTTAAATCATAAGTTGTTCTATCGTGTATTCCGCAGCATTCAGTCCAACCGAATGAATTTAGTTCAATTTCAAGGTCCCAAGCATCATCAGCATAAAATGCTTTTTCATCAGCGTGGTGTTGTCTTAATCTCATTTTTTCTCTTGGTATTCCAATTGCGCTGAATACTTTGTGTGCAAGTAAAATTGACCAAGCATATGCTTTATTTTTTAAAACTTTATTTTTAATTGCATCATCAAGGGACATTTCTTGTGGGTCCTTGTTTGCTTTTTGTAAAGCTTCTGTCCAAAATGGAAGTGTTGAATTTTTCTCTTCTTCAAATTGTGGGAAGTTTTGTTTTAGTTCTTCACTCAAAAACATTTGTGCTTCTGCTTGAACAAATTCTCTTTGTCTTAGCAAGTGTTGTCTTGGAGAAATTTCATTTCTAAATGCTTTTCCGATTTGGAAAACTGTGAATGGTAATTTTCCTCTAAAGAAAGTTACATAATGTTTGAATGGTAAGTAAGTTGTTGTTGCTGTTTCTGGTCGGTTGTATGCAACTGTATCTCTTCCAATTATTGTTTTCATCATTAAACTTTGTCTTTGAATATCAAGATTGAATCTTCCTTTACAAGTTGGGCAAGTAATTTCGTGTTCTTTAATTGTTTCAATTAATTTTTCATTACTAAATGAATCTGCTGCAATCCCTGTTGCTTCTTCAATTAATTTATCTGCTCTAAAAGAAGCTTTACATTTTGAGCAAAGTAATACAGGGTCATTAAATCCTTTTAAGTGTCCACTTGCTTCCCAAACTATTTCCGGAGTAACTAAAGGGAATTCAACTTCGTAAAAATTGTTTTGAGTAAAAACTCTTCTAATAGTATTTTCTAAATTGTTCTTCATTGCCTTTCCAACAAGTCCGTATGAATAAAATCCTGCAACTGGGGTGTATAATTCTGGTTCTGGGCCATAAACGAAGTCTTTTTCTGATAAGTATTTAGCTAGTTCTAATTGGAAATTGCTTTTTTCTTTTAATTCAACCATTTAATCACGCTTTTTAGGTAGTTATTTTGGAAGCAAAAAGGAATAAAAAGGGTGGCTTAACCCCGTCAAAAAATAGCCTTTGGGCTTTAAAAAAGCCCAAAAAAAGTTTAATTTTTTTATATATTTGCTGAAAGGTAGATTAACATACTTCCAATTAGAGTAAGAACAATTGCGCTTGTAACATAATCAATGTTAAAGCTTGTCAAAAATAACATTACTCCTATTGTTCCTGCAGCTGTTCCAAATAGTAATATTCCTAAAGCAAGTAAAGCATTTCGAATAATTGATCTTCTTACTTTAACTCCTTTAAGTTTTGTTTCAGTTAGATCTTTTTCCACGGTTTCAATCATTTTTTTGTTTTCGCTTGACATTGAGTAAACATCTTCGTTTAGTTTTGCAATTTTTGAAATAGCATCATTTACAGCTACTTGGAATTGTTTTTGATTTTCTGATAATGCAACTCTGCTTTTTAGATACTCTTTTTCAATATCTGCATTTATTTCTTTTTTCTTTTCAGTAAGTTCTTTTTCAATAATTTCAGTAATCTCTGTTTCAAGTTGTTTTTGTTTTTCATTAACTTTTTCAGAAACAATTTTATCTATTTCAGAACTTAGAAGGGTAAATGTATCTGCTTGTGCGATTAAGAGTAATCTTTTTGATTGATCTTCGCTTACTCCCATGCTTTGAAGGGTTTTTACAATTTTTTCTTCAGGCTCATTATCTTGAACCATTTTTTGAATTATTCTTATTATACTTTTTTCATCCGCCATTTTCATCACTCGCCGGTATTTGTCCTTTTAGTCCCTTGTAAAGTCCTGTATTACTATCATTATTTGTGTTATTAATAGTTGCGCTTTGCCCAAAGTCTTCAAGAGGGATTATTGTTCCTATTGCAGGAAGTTGTCTGTCTGCAAATGCAATTAATACTGCTGTTTTGTTATAACTAATTGATAGATTTTCTTTTGCGTAAATAATATCTCTTTGTACAATTGGGGGATTTTTTGTTAGGGTCAATAAATCAAAAATACTATTTGCTGAGTAGATTTTAACGTTTTTTATCTCTCTTTGGGAAAGATTTTGTAAAATTGTTTGATCACTTGTTGTAACAAAAAACAAACTCGGTTGTAAAAACAATAAGAACACAAAAAGAATTACGAATGTGGCCATTACTATTTTAATTGCAGTTTTCTCTTTTTTCTTTCCAAACGTGTCCTCGAATCTTTTTGCACTTTTTTTTGGGAGTTCAATTGGTCTTCCTATGGAACTAATTGATTTTTTTATTTCTTTTTGATTATCTGTTACTTCTTTTTCCATAAGCCTTGTCTCAAGCTTTAATGCAGATAAATCTACCACTTGGAGAGTCTTTGGATTACGTGCTGCAACCATGCTAAAGTAACGTTTTGCCGAAATAAAAGCTTTGTCTTTTTGACAAAGTGTGTGTAATAGGGATTAGTTGCCTGTTGTTTTTCGGATCTTTATTGTTTTTGTGTCTGTCACTAATGTTGGTGGATTTGATACAGGATTAATATATTTCCATTGTATTACACAATCTGCAAATGTAGATGTGTCTTCGTAGGATGCTGTAAGATCAACTGATATTGGCTCTTGTGCGCCTGCTTTAATTAGAGGGATTTTTAGAGGATCTGAATTGGAAGTAACAAATCTAGATAAATATTGTTGGCAATTAGTAGTGGATGCTCCGTTTAATAGTAATACTTCAAAAGAAACATTTGTGATGTCTACATTTCCATTATTCTTAAAGTATACTGCATTTGGAGTGAGTGATTTTGTTTCACAAGTGCTTGTTGATTTAAAGCAGCTTACTGAAAAAGGAGAATCAATTCCATTTAATGTAAGGTCAGCTTTCTTTGCAGTAGTAACTTTGAATTCAACATCTGGTCTTTTTTCTCTTTTAATAGAATAGGAAGTTAGACTCAAATATCCGATGAATGCATCGTTAACTGCTGCATTAATTGGGGGAGTAATGTACAAAGTAATTTGCTTTTTTCCATTGTTTGGATCAATATTTTCAATTATTATTGTGTTTGGTTCGCCTGTTACTGATTGATTAAATTCAAGCCAAGAAAGATTTTGAGCATATTCGGAATTATCTGTGTTAATTGTTATTACTAAATTCTCTACTGGTAACGTTTTGTTTTTGTTTGTAATAGTAATATTTAGTGGGGTTCTTGTTCCTGCTGTAAGTCCTGAAGTAGTTATTTTTCCTGTTGGGCTAATATCTATTTCAGTGTCTGAAACCACTGGCATAGCGGATAAATCTCTTTTTTCACTCAGTATTGAAGTGCCTTTTATTTTGAATTGAACAGTGGCAGGAGTTGATTTTGTAAGTGCAGTAGTAGTTGATTTAATTTTTGCATTAAAATCAAGGATTGTATCTCCTGGCATTATTGGATCGGGGGAAGTATTAGTTATCTTTGCTTCAATGTTTGCTGTTGATGCATTAATAATATCACTTAGAGCAAATTGATCTCCAGTATTGTGTACAGTTAGTTTTCCTGTGATTGTTTGCCCTTCATAAATTTTAGTATTTTCAAGTGAAGAACTTAAAGTTGCACTTAATATTCGTTCTAATTGGATTGTGAAATTGTTTTTTTCACTTGTTACTTTTATTGGTTTTGTTGTTTTAGTATATCCTAATACACTCACTGTTGCACTGTAATCTCCTTCCATTAATGTTCCTGTAAAAGAATCAGAAATATTTTTTGGAATCATCGCAGTTACTTTGTTTCCTTGGCTATCTTTCAAAAGTAATGTTCCTTGGATGGTTGTTCCGTCCATGTCTGTCAAATTAATAGTAACTGGGTGTTGCATTCCAAGCCAAGTGAGTACAGCAATCCCAATAATTGCTACTATTACTAGTACTACTATAATAGGGATAAATTTTTTTATGTCCATTTGGGGCCCTTGTAGTCTACTAGTGTCAAAGTTGGGCATGTTAATTTGAGGCATTTGGAAACCTTGTGGTTGTTGAGGCATTGCTCCCCCACCACCTATTTCTACTGCTATAATTAAGAACTTCTTTTTTATAAGCGTTTCTTTTTGGGTTTTGGAAAGAATTAAATTCTTCAAAAGGCCTATTTGGTGTATGAAAATCACTTTTTTGGGGTACAAGGACAATTCAGTAAATATATTCCCACAGCTTGCAAAGGTTTTGGCAAAGAAAATTTCAGGACTTGAACTTGAAGAAAGATATGTTCCTTTTGCTGAAGATATCCCAATGGTTGCTTTTGAAGCAAGTGAAGAAAGTGATTTTATTTTTGTTTTTGCTTTGCTTGATGATGAAACCCTAGCAGATTTTATTAAAAAGAAATTAATTGATGTGGAAATTGCATCCGAAACCCGAATATTAAAAATAGTTGATTCTGATGAATTTAGTGGGATGGGCGAGGAAGAGTATTTGGATAAAAAAGACCAATTGGTTAGTGAATTTGCTGATTTGATTGTAAAAATTCTTTTTAACGAAGAAGCATTTATTGCGAAAGATAAAGATTTTTCACTTTAGTTTAATTAAAATGGAAATCTTTCTTCGTAAGCTTTATCTAAACTTGCAAGAAACTTTTTTGGGTTCTCATTCCAAACGAAATGTTTTATTACTTTTAAAAACATTATTTTTTCGTCTCTTGTAGGTTCTCTTGTTTTTAGTTGTGCTCTTAATTCTTGTACTGCACACTTTTTAACAAAACTTTCTAATTGCTCTCGTGTAGGGGATTTTCCAATTTCGCTTTGATAAAGTGCTAATCTTTCCCAAATTCCTCCTCCATAAGCATGAGGATGCGGATCTGGTTTGATTGGTTTAATAGGTGGTCTTTTAGCCACTGAAACTATTGGAGTGTATTTTCGCATAAAAATAATTGCGCTAATTATCTTTTTTGTTCTTTAATTGTTTTTCAAGTTCGCTAATTAGTTTGTGAGAATTAATAAGCGCAGTTTCTTTTTCATCCAGTTGTTTTTTCATTGAGTTTAATTCTTTTTCAAACCTCTCCCGCATTTTTTCTTCAAGAGCTTGTTTTTTCTCTTCCATTCCAAGTACTTCTCGAGTGTATTCTTGTCGTGAATGCATTGTTTCGTTTTCTATTTCAAGTGCGAGTGTTTTTGCAAAATCTCGTTCTTTCTTTAAATCTTTAATTAATTCAATTGTTTTGTGAGTGAATGCGGAATGCATAGCTTCAATTTCATCTATCTTTGTTTTCAAATGTGCAAAACTTCCTTCTACGTAATTAATTTGGGCAATATGAGTTTTCATGGATTTTTTTGCTTCATTAACTGATTCTTCAAGTCGTTTATCCATTTCATTTAATTCAAGTTCTATTTCAGCAATACTTTTTTCTTGGGCAAGTCCAAAATATGTTTTTCTTTTTAGTTCAATGTTTTTTTGTTTTACTTCATTTAATTCATTGTCTTTTTGTTGTAATGCGTCAAGTAAATTTCTTGCTGTGCTTCCTCTTCGAACAAAAGGTAATTTTCGAGCAGAAATAAAGTTACTTACTTTGTCAATGTTGTATCTTGCCTTTAGTGCAAGTGTTAGTATTTTTTGTTGTAAGGATGAATAAAGCTCTGGCATTTCAGTAGGTTCTTTTTCATTAACAAGTTCGCTTTTTAGTTTCTTTTTCTTTTCCATGCTAATATTTGCTTCAAGAACAGTAATTTCCCGAGCCATTTCAGTAATTAATGTGTCAACATCAGGAGTATTTTTTTCCATTAATAGTCTTAGTTCGCGATTTATTTCATCAAATTTCAAATATAGTTCTCGCAGTCGCATTGTGTTTTGTTCTAGTTCAAAAACAAATCCTTCTCTGTTTAATTCAGCCCAATTAGTTCTGCTGGCAGCTTCGTGAAGTGTGTTAACCTCTTTAACGCACAGATTTACGTGTTCTTCAAGAGTAGCCATACCCCAAAATAGGTTTTTCTTTAATTTAAAGCTTTTGCGAGAGAGATTTTTCCTTCACTAAATGCTTTTTTATAGCTTGGGCTCCTAATTGTATAATGTTTCGCCAAGATAACGGGCTTCTTTTCAAAGATTTGTGTATGCCATGTTTCGCCATCGGCATAACGAATTACATTCGTCCTGTCTGCGACAGGGCTAGTGGCACAATGGAGTTTGATTAGTGTGTTTCGTCAGGATAACGGGCTTCTTTTCAAAGATTTGTGTATTGATCCGCATCGAATGCCTAAATGCAAAAATGTATTTCTTTCACACGCGCATTCTGATCATGTTAAGCTTTCAAAAAAATCTACATTTTTTGCTACTCCTGAAACTATTGATTTAGTAAAACAAAGATATGGGGAAGCAGATTTTTCTCCACTTGAATTAAACAAGAATAAATCTTTTGATGGATTTGAAATGGAATTAAAACCAAATGGACATATTTTGGGTTCTGCACAAGCGTTACTCAAATCAGATGGAAAAGAGAGTGTTTTTACAAGTGATTTTAGATTACAAGATTCATTGTTGTTTAAGGGCTCAGAAGTTTTGCCTTGTGAAACGTTGGTTCTTGAAACTACTTTTGGTTCCCCTCAGTATGTTTTTCCTAAACAAGAAGAAGTTACAAATGAATTAATTTCCTGGGTTGGGGAAAAGTCTAAACAAGGACTTGTATTACTTAGCGGGTATTCGCTTGGTAAAGCACAAGAATTAACAAGAATTGCAAACGAAGCAGGAATCACCCCAATAGTTCATGATTCTATTTTTGAATTAAATAATATTTACAAAAATCACGGAATTAAAGTTGGAGATTACTTAAAACTTGATCACAATTTAAAAGATTCAAGTGTGTTAATCATGCCTCCACAATTAGTTGATAGACATTTGTTTGCAACGGTGGAACATTTTGATAAACGAAAAATATTTTCTGCACTTGCAACCGGTTGGGAACATCGCGGAGCATTTGATAGAACTTTTCCATTAAGTAATCACGCTGATTTTAATGATCTTTTAGAATATGTTAAACTTTCAAATCCAAAACTAATTCTTACGGACCATGGTTTTTGTGAAGAGTTTGCAAGAAAATTAAACAAACAAGGATATAATGCAAAACCGCTAAAACAACACAAGCAGAAATTGATTAGTGAATTTTAGGTTAATTAACTAGTATTTTTAGGCCAGTTTCAAAGCTTTTAGTGGTTTTAAAAAACCTTTTCCCTCCACTTCTAATATGGTTCAAATAGAAGTTACAAAGGATTTGATTAGAAAAGTTGCTACTAACGCTAGGCTTAACTTAACTGAGGCAGAGCTAGAAAAATTTGTTCCACAAATTAAAGAGATTATTCTTGATTCTTTTAACAAATTGGATGAAATTGATGCAACTGATACAAAAGCTAGTTTTCAACCTGTGGAAATGAGTAATAGATTTAGAAAAGATGTTCCTTCAAAGAGTCTTACTCAAGAAGAAGCTTTAGCAAATGTTTCTGTTAAACTAAAACAAGAAGGATACATTAAAGGACCAAAAGCCCTGTGAAAAAATGAAAATATGTTGGATTGATTTTGATGAAAAGAGAAGAAACAATTGAGTTTTTTGTTGAAAGTGCAAGAAAAGACTTTTCAGTCGTGGACAAAAACCTTGCACAAGTGATACAAGAAATCAAAACTAGCGATTCAAAGAAATTAAATTATATTGAATAGTTTAATTTTATATTTGTAATTAAACAATTAAAAAAAAAAAAAAAAAGTTTTGCTGCGAAAGACTCAAAATATTATGGAAAACTTTTTGGAGTTCCAATTACTGTTAAGGATGCTATTTGTGTTAAAGGAATTGAATCCAAAGCTGGTTCAAAAATACTTAAAGGCTACAAACCAGTTTTTGATGCAACTGTAATAGAGAAAGCAAGAGCAGAAGGAGCAATTATTTTAGCAAAAACTACTCAAGATGAATTTGGGTTTGGTACATTTGCTACTCACACTGAAAAAGTTCCAAAGAATCCATTTGATAATTCGCGTTCATGTGGGGGTTCAAGTGGGGGTGCTGCGGGATTTACTGCATTCACAAAAACTTACCACTTAGCAATTGGAGAAAGTACTGGTGGAAGTATTGCTTGCCCTGCTTCTTTTTGTGGAAGTGTTGGAATCACTCCAACTTACGGAGTTGTTTCAAGATTTGGTTTAATTGATTATGCAAATTCACTTGATAAAATTGGGGCAATTGCAAAAAATGCTGATGATGCTGCACTTTTACTTGAAGTAATTTCTGGGTTTGATCCTAAAGATTCTACTTCTCTTCAAAATGGATTTAGAAAAGAAGAAGTTGTAATAAAGAAAATCGCAATAATTAAAGATTTCTTTGATGGGTGTGATGATGAAGTAAAAAAAGTTATTCAAGCAAAAATTAATGAATTAAAAAAGTTTTACACCGTTGAAGAAGTTACTCTTCCATTAAATGTAAAATATGCTCTTAGTGCATATTACACAATTGCTACTTGTGAGGCTTCAACAAATCTTGCAAAACTTTGTGGATTAAGATATGGTGTTCAGGGAGAGGTGCAAGGAAAACATTTTGATGAATATTTTTCTGAAATAAGAAGTAAAGAATTTAGTGAGGAAGCAAAGAGAAGAATAATTCTAGGAACCTTTGCAAGAATGAGTGGATATCGTGATGCATACTACCTGAAAGCAATGAAAGTTAGAACAATGTTAATTAACGAATTTAATGATGCATTCAAAAAATATGATTTATTACTTTGCCCAACAATGCCTGTAGTTGCGCCAAGATTTGATGAAATAGAAAAATTAACTCCTATGCAAAATTTTGCAATGGATCTTTGTACAGTTCCTGCAAACCTGGCAGGACTTCCTCATGTTAGTGTTAATGCTGGATTTTCAAATTCATTGCCAGTTGGATTAATGGCAATTGCTCCACATTTACAAGAAAAAAGATTGTATTCATTTGCAAAGGTTGTGGAAGCATGACTGACGAAACTAGTGTAATTATTGGGCTTGAAATTCACGCTTACTTAGGTACTGAAAGTAAATTATTTTGTTCTTGTTCAACAAGTGCAACAATACCTAACACTTCTTGCTGTCCAATTTGTTTAGGACACCCCGGAAGTAAACCTGTTCTTAATGAGAAAGCAGTTGAGCTTGCAACAAAAGTTGGTTTAGCATTAAATTGTGTAATTAATGAAGATTTCTTCTTTAGTAGAAAAACATATTTCTATCCAGATATGGCAATGAATTACCAAATAACTCAATATGAAGTTCCTATTGCTGGAAAAGGAGAAGTAACTCTTCCTAGTGGAAAAAAAGTTAGAATTAGAAGAGCTCACATTGAATGGGATCCAGCAGCACTTGTGCATCCTGATGGAATGGGAAAAAGTAATTACGTTTTAATTGATTACAATCGTTCGGGTCTTCCTTTAATTGAAATTGTTACCGAACCTGATTTATCCTCTCCTGCGGAAGCAAGAGAATTTATGAATAATTTAGAAAACATTTTAAGTTACTTGCACGTTTTACGACCAGATACAACTTTGAAAGTGGATTGTAATATTTCAATTAACGGTGGGCTACGAACTGAAATCAAAAATGTTTCAGGTTACGCTGCGGCGGAAAAAGCACTTACTTACGAACTTGCTAGACAAAAAATGGAAGTAAAAGCTGGACGAGTAATTGAACAACACACTAGGGCATTTAATGCAGAAACAAACACTACTGTTCCTTTGAGAAAAAAAGAAACAGAAGATGACTATGGATATATTTTTGATCCAGATTTAGTAAAAGTTTCTCTTACAAAAGATTATTTGATAAAAGTTAAAGCGGAAATGCCTGAACTACCTGAACAAAAAGCAAAAAGATTAATGCAACAGTTTGGTTTCTCAGAATATGATGCAAGAGTGCTTTGCGGGGATTTTAATTTAGGAAAAATATTTGATAGTTTGATTGAAAAGAAAGCCGACCCAACAATTTCTGCAAGAATTTTAACAAGAGAAGTTTTATCAGTATTGAATCATGATGCGTTATCTTTTGCTGATGTTACAATTAAAGCAGAAGATTTAGTTGGATTAGTTGAATTAATTAAATCTGGAAAAGTTTCTGATAAAAACTCAAAGCAATCAATAATTAATTACATTTCTGGAGACAAATCTACTCCTGTTGATTATTTGAAGAAAAATAATTTGTTGATTTCAGAAAGTATTGATTTGGATGCGATTGTGGATAAAATAATTTGTGCAAATGATAAAGCAGTTCTTGATTTTAAATCAGGGAATGAAAAATCATTAAACTTCTTAGCGGGGCTAGTAATGAGAGAAACAAAAGGTACAGTTAGCCCTCAAAAAGTACAAGAAGTATTGAAACTAAAACTTGTTCAGGTCAGAGTATGTTAATTGAATTCAAAGTTAAAACTTCAAAAAGAAATGAACTAGTTAATATTACTTCGAGAATTGAAAAAATTGTTTCTGATTCAAAAATAAAGAGCGGTTTTTGTATTGTTTATTGCTCGCACACTACTGCAGGGATTATTGTAAACGAGAACTCTGATCCTGATGTAGTTAGTGATTTACTTGGAGCTCTTGAAAAAATGGTTCCAAATATTAATTTTAAACACGCTGAAGGTAATTCTGATGCTCACTTAAAATCCACTCTAGTTGGGTGTGAAGAGCATTTCATTGTTGAAAATAACAAGTTGGTGCTTGGTATTTGGCAAGCGATTTATTTTATGGAAGCAGATGGGCCTAGAGAAAGAAGTGTTTTTGTTAAAGTTCTTGAGGGCTAGTATTAGCAAAAATACAGGATTTTAAGCTCTTTGTTTCTATTATCCTTTGGTGATTTGTAATGTCTGCCCCTTGGGATTTTTTAAGAGAACCAGTTAGTTTTGTTGGAGTAATTGAGCCATTAACTTTGTGGGTTCTTTTGATTGTTTCGATTGCAATGGTCGGAATTGCAATTTTAGCTTTAAAGAAAAAACCTTCTCCTAAATTAAAGTGGGTGGCTGGTGCATTCGGGGTGTTCTTTATTAAATCCGCTTTGCTTGTAACTGATCATTATTTCTCTCCTGGGGATTTTATGAATAAATCTTTAATTGGTTTTTTTGATTTGTGCATAATGGTAACTTTCTTTATAGCATTATTCAGAAAGTAAATTTTAACAAATTTTTTGGTGAATGTGATGTTAAAAAATCTTGAAGAAGCAATGGCACTTACGCCAAGGGATAAAATTTATTCAACTATAGTAAAAAATCCTGGGCTTCATTTTAGGGAGATTCAAAGAAGAACAACTATTGCAACTGGTGCACTTCAATATCACTTGGATTATTTGAAAAAGAAAAACTTGGTTAGGGAAGAAAAGCAAGGGAAGTTTTCTCATTTTTATGCTCTTCAAAATGAACACGTTGATTCAACTTTGATGAATTTGTTAAGACAAGAATCAGTTAGAAAAATTGTCATATTTTTAATGAACAAACGAAGAGCTACTCTTCCGATTATTTCTAAAAATGTGGGCTTGGGTTTATCCACAACTAGTTTTCATATGCAAAAGTTACTTTTGGCAGAAGTTGTTTTGCAAAAAAATACTAATGGCAAGTTATTCTTTTATTTGAAAGATAAAGAGGGAGTTCTTGGGCTCTTAGTTCAATATCAAAAGAGTTTCCTTGATTCGCTTGTTGATAATTTCATTGATACTTGGGAACGCGAGTTAAAACCCTAATTAAATGACGCTATTTGTTGGACATATTTTAAAGTGGTGATTTTGTGAGAGTAGTTTTTATTGTTCCAAGAAATAATTTTCGAGATGAAGAATTTTTTATTCCTCGCGAAATAATTGCAAAGAAAGAAATTGAGTGTGTTGTTGCCTCAAAGAATATTGCTGCGCTTAAGGGGATGAAAGGAAATATTGTTGAATCCACAATTACTTTAAGTCAAGTGGATAATGGGTTTGATGCAATTATTTTTGTTGGCGGTTCTGGGGCAGAAGGGTATTTTTCTGATGCTGAGGCAATCGGTTTAGCAAAAAAATATTTTGAAATGGATAGAGTAGTTGCGGCCATTTGTATTGCCCCAAGTATTTTGGCAAATGCAGGTTTACTAAAAGGAAAAAAGTCAACTTGTTTTGCCTCTGAAAAAGATAACTTACTTTCGAAAGGAGCAATTTACTCAAAATCTCCAGTTGTAGTTGATGGGAAAATTATTACTGCTTCAGGTCCTGCCGTTGCAAAACAATTTGCGGAAGAAATTCTCAAAGCACTAAAAAAATGATTTTTTTGCAAGCAAATTCTTCAAAGATTAAGGATATAAATAACAAAAGCTAATTGTATAGTTATGCAACAAACAATTTTATTATTTCGTCATGGTGAAGTTCATTCTAAAAAAAATGTTCTTTGCGGTTGGCTTAACTTACCTTTAAGTCCAAAAGGTGTGAAGCAAGCAAAAGAGCTTTCAATGAAATTAAAAAAAGAAAATATTCAAATTGGTTTTTGTTCAGATTTATTGCGGGGTCAACAAGTTCTTGTTAGTGTACTCAAATATCACCCGAAAGCAAAAGTGATAATTGATCATCGTTTAAGAGAAAGACATTATGGGGCAATTTCTGGTGAACTTGAAAGTGTATTTGCTGATACTTCGATTATGGAAAATGGGAAAAATGGTAAAATTGTAGAAAAAATTCCTGGTCTTGAAAGTATGTCAGTTGTTAGAAATAGAGTGTTCCCATTCATGACTCAAGTGCTACATTTTATGCAAAAAGAAAAAGTAAATGTCGCAATTAGTGCGCATAAAACTTCACTTGAACTTATTCAAGAGTATTTAGAAGGACTAACCCCTGATGCTGCAAAGAAATTGGAGCATTTTCCAACAAATTACAAGAAATATGTAATTACTTTCGATTAGATTTTGTAGGCCAAAATGGGGCAAAATAAGGCATTTAATTGTTTGCCTTAGGGTGTATTTTAGTGGTATTATGTCTAAAGAAATTGAGATTAAAGGAATTGAATTGAAAGAGGATTTATCCATTTCCGAGCTTGTGGATGGAATGAGTACTTTTGGTCTTCAAGCAACTAATCTTTCAAAAGCTCTTACAATCCTTCGAAAAATGAAAAAAGACAAAGCAACAGTTTTTCTAACATTTACTTCAAATATGGTTTCAAGCGGAATGCGAGAAATTTTTGCTCAAATAGCAAAAGAAAAATTAGTTGATGTAATTATTACTACTGTTGGTTCAATTGAAGAGGATTTTATTAAATCAGAAAAACCATTTTTACTTGGAAGTTTTGATTTAAATGATGTTTAGCTAAATAAAAAAGATATTAATAGAATTGGAAATATTTTGGTTCCTTCTGATAGATATATTTGGTTTGAAAAAAAGATTCAACCAATCTTAAAAGAAATGTACTCTGAAAAGAAAATTTGGGCGCCTTGTGATATTACTAAAAGAATGGGTCAAAAATTAAACGATGAAAATTCTTTCCTTTACTGGTGTACAAAAAATGAAATTCCAGTTTTTTGTCAAGCAATGCTTGACGGAGCATTTGGTTTACAAGTTTATATGTTTAAACAAGATCACAAAGATTTTGTAATTGATGATACTGCTGAGGAATCTCTCTCTCAAATAGTGCTTACTGCTGATAAAACCGCTGCAATTGTTCTTGGTGGGGGAGTTGCAAAACACCACACAATTGGAGTAAATTTGCTTCGTGGCGGACTTGATTATGCAATTTATATTAATTCAACAGATCCCTATGATGGTTCTCTTTCTGGAGCAAGAACTAACGAAGCAGTTAGTTGGAATAAAATAAATAAAGAAGCAAACCACGTTTCAGTTCAAGGAGATGCTTCAATTTTGTTTCCTTTACTTTTAGCAGCATACCTTCAAAAGTAGTTTGTTTTAAGTAAAATTAAGTGATTATATTTATGGCTTGGACAGTTCTTTTAAGTGTAGCAATTATTGCATTCGTAATTGGTTTTTTAGTAAAATTTGTTGATTTTATTGAGGATGACTTGAAATTAGTTAAAAAAAATAAAATAAAGTTTGATTTTCTAAAAAATCTTTCATTTCCTCTAGGGGTTTTGTACGGTTTACTTATTGCAATAATGACTATCGTTTGGCCAATTCTTCTTCCATTAGCGATAGGCACAATCCTTGGGGAAATATTGGCAAGAAAAATTGATGTAATTGGGCACTTTATCGGGTTATTCATTTTTGTTATTCTTTGTGCATTTTTGATTTCTCTTGGAATACTTAATGTGGGGTTAAATCTTTCATTTGTAGCGTTTGCCCTTGTGTTTCTTGCAGCAAGTGTTCTTGATGAATTTGCAGACAAGTACTTTGAAAAGTTTTCAGGAAATAGTAAACAGAAATCTTTTTTCTCTTATAGGCCATTTTTAGAAATAATTGCATTCTTAGTTTCGCTAATAACAAACCAATGGATTATTTGGGTAACAATACTTTCATTTGATTTGGCTTACATACTTTCCACTAAAATTCTTCCAAAAATACTATTGAAGAAATAAAAGTTGATTTTATGCCTGTTTTAGACAAGTTCTGTTTTATCGGTGTTTCTACTAGCGAGGGCGCTCTTGGGAAGAACAAAGGCTGTGAATTGGCCCCAAACTATTTATCCGAGCTTTTTTCTATTACCTTAAAACAAATTAATTTATCAAAAAATGATGTTGAATTACAGCAGAAAGAAATTTTTGAACAAAGTACGCAAGTACTAAAGTCCTGTGCTGAGAAAAAAGTTGTTTTCTTTGGCGGGACTCATGATATTACCTTTTCAACTTTCAAAGCCTTTGCTAGTCTGAATGCAAATTCTTCAATTTTGATTTTTGATGCACACTCTGATTGTGATGAAGGGTTATCCACTCCTTCTCATGAGGATTTTGTTAGGGCGTTAGTTGAACAAAAAATAGTTCCTGCTGAAAAAATATTGCTTTTTGGACTAAGAAAGATTTATCCTTCTGAGAAAGAATTTCTTAAAACGAGCGGAGTAAAACAAATTTATCTTAAAGATTTTGAAGAAAATAAAGAAAAAGTATTTAAAGAATTTAATGAGTTTCTAATAAATGCTACAAGCTTGTATCTTTCTTTTGATGTGGATGTTTTGGATTCAGATATAATGCAAGCAACGGGATATGTTCATGCTGGGGGATTAACTGTTCCTCAAGCAAAGAAATATTTTGCTTATGGGTTAGGAAAAGCAACAGCTATTGACATAGTTGAATTTAATCCTAAAAAGATTAAATTGAAAGAAGATAAAATACTAAAGAATATTTTCAACGAATTTGTTGTTGAATAAAAAGATTTGGTGTTTTGGGCCTTCGGCAAAATACTCTCAAATTGTTTATAATCTCCTAAAATAAAAGTTTGTAATGGAATTTGAATTAAATGAGCATACTGCTAGATTTATTGCGCACGTGCAAGGGGATGGTTGTTTTTCTTCAGATCGGAACAATTTTAGGTATTTTAACAAAGATTTGGATTTAATTGAAGATTTTAGAAAAGCTACTGCTTTAGCATTTGGTATTCATTTTAACAAACCCTATGTTGGCAAAACTTGTTATCACGTTGGGTTTAGGAATAAACAGTTAGCTATATTTCTAAAAAAATATTCTTTCAGTAGTGAAACTTGGGCAATTCCAAAATTTGTTCTTGAAGGAAATGACTCGCTAAAAGTTGCTTATTTACAAGCTTTTTTTGATGATGAATCTACAGTTACTTTTACAAAAAGAAAAGAAGGATACAATAGAAGTATTGCTATTCAATTAATTAATAAAAATGGAATAACTCAACTTCAAAAGTTACTTGCTTATTTTGGGATTAACTCTAAAATATATGGTCCTATTAGAGGAAAATATTTTGAGCTTAAAATTATGGGAAAAAATAATCTAACTGAGTTTTATGATAAGATTAATTTTGTTAGTGGGAATAAGAAAATAAAATTATTTAATTCAATTAGTACATACCAGCATTGATTCTGGTATGCCTAATTTTTATGGGCAGGGTGAGATTTAAACTCACGACCGCGCGATAACTACCCTTATTTAGGCTATCAGTCGCGTGCTCCAATCGGGCTGAGCTACCCGCCCATTACAAAAATTTATTCCAAAGAAAGCTTTAAATTAGTGCCCCTTGGGCTAGTTTTT
>CAZOCW010000013.1:0-16742 GCA_964578405.1 uncultured archaeon
CAAACGCAGCAAAACTATCAAATGGATTTACTACAAGCGCTGATGAACCAATAATGATTGGATTAATTCAAGTAGTAAAATGTCCTAATGCAACTGATTCATTAATTAAAATTTTATCAAAGAAAAATGAACTCTTAGAAGAAATAATGAAAATAGACCCGATCCTTGTAAAGTTTGGGGGCGGACCACGCGACATTAAAGGGGAAGTACTTAAAACTTCTCGAGGGGAAATGATTTCCCTACAATTATTAGTTGATGTACGAGATGCAATGGGGTCAAATGCAATTAACACAATGGCTGAAAAAATCTCTCCAATGATTGAACAAATCTCTGGTGGAGAAGTTCGATTAAAGATTATTTCAAATCTTGCAATACACAGAAAAGCAAGAGCAAAAACTACTTGGACAAAAGAAGCATTAGTTTCAAGTATGGGTCCTGAAATAAAAATGTCAGGGGAAGAAATAGTTGAAAGAATACTTGATGCATATGAATATGCGGTTGCAACAGTATTTCGAACAGCAACTCACAACAAAGGAATAATGAACGGAATAGATGCTTTAACAGTTGCAACTGGAAATGATTTTCGCGGAGTAGAAGCTGGGGCGCATTCATTCGCTGCTTACGGGCATGAATATCAATCTTTGACAAAATATTACAAAGATGAAAATGGAAATTTAGTTGGAGAAATAGAAATGCCAATGGTTTTAGCAACAATTGGGGGAACAATGAAATCAAACCCAATGGCTCAATTAAGTTTGAAAATTCTTGGAGTAAAAACTTCAAATGAGTTATCAAGAGTGGGTGCGAGTGTAGGGTTAGCACAAAACTTTGCTGCTTTACGTGCGCTAGCAACAACAGGAATTCAAGCAGGGCACATGAAGTTACACGCAAAATCTCTTGCAGCACAAGCTGGAGCACGCGAAAATGAAGTTGATTTAGTTGCTCAAAAAATGATTGAATCAAAAACAATTAATCAATTAAAAGCGGAAGAAATATTGAAAGAAATTAGGAATGTGAAATAATATTCTTGTAGTGCTTTTAGCACTACCCATATTTTTTTGCCAAGTGTCACTAGTAGCAACAAATAAAAAGTTGCGATGCGTCTATATTTCATGCAAAAAGAATTCGCTTACCTTGGAGTGATTCACTCAGAACCTAGTTGGGAAACCGTAAAAGCTGCTTTAAAAACTACTCTAAAACCTGGACAAAAAGTAGCATATGAAATTTCTCCAAAAGGGTTAAGGGCTATTCAACCATATTTGGATTTGATTAACAAAGCAAAATCGCGTACTGCAACTCCTGCCGAAGAAGAAAAATTAAGACAATTTTTTTTGAGATTAAAACAAAATCCAGTTACTGCATTTAATGCAAAACTACTTTTTCATCTAGACTTAATGAAATGTGAAATAATTCCTTTAGGTTCAAGCACGGTAAATACTGCAATGGCAAAAGTTGATGCAAAACTTATTCAAGCTCAAAAGAAAGGGGATAAAGTTGAGATTGAAAGACTTCTTCAAAGAAAAGAGGATGTTGTTGCGGTTAAAGAATATTCTGCTTTTAGAAGAAAAGTAATTCGGGCAAATCCTGATGTAGTAATTGTTGGTGCAAAGCATCACGGTGCGTTTAGTGGATTACCTCACAAAGTTGTTCTTGATGAATTGCCTTTTGCAAGAGCATTATCTGGGAAAAGATTGGACGAAGCAATGCATAAGCGAGCACTTGCGAGAAGTGCACTTGCTAGAAAAAG
The DNA here is from genome assembly GCA_964578405.1 of uncultured archaeon. Lineage (GTDB taxonomy): Archaea > Iainarchaeota > Iainarchaeia > Iainarchaeales > JAAZKV01 > JAAZKV01. The sequence continues at coordinate 1,748 of CAZOCW010000013.1, forward strand.
AATTAATAGATTAATCCCTAAAAAAAGTTTAGTTCAAAAAAGAAGAAAATAATTTTTTATCCTACTATGAGTAATAAGGTCATTACTCCCATTCCTAAAACTAAAAAAATTAATTGCATTAGTGCTTTTCCTTTTGAAAAATGCTCGTGTGCGTGTAATTGAGGTAAAAGATCAGTTCCTGCAATATACAAAAAACTTCCTGCTGCAAAAGCAATTAGTAAAGGAGTTATTCCATCAATTGCACTTCCTAAAATTAATGCAATAATTGCTCCTGCAAATGCAGTTAATCCTGAAATAAAATTTACTGCTAATGCTTTTTTCTTTGAAAATCCACCTTTTAATAAAACTCCAAAATCAGCAATTTCTTGGGGGATTTCGTGTAACACTATTGCAATTGCTGTTGAAAAACCAATTACTGGACTTGCCATAAATGCTCCTGCAAGAATTATTCCATCAATTGCGTTATGCAACAAATCTCCTGCAAGACTCATATAAGTAAAAGTGTGAAATTCTTTTTTGTGATGCACGTGGTGGCAATGGTGCCAGTGAATTACTTTTTCAAGAATGAAAAAAACAATAACTCCTAACAAGATTGCTAATGAAATGTCTAATGAAAATCCTTTCTCTGCTAATTCGGGAAGCAAGTGAACAAAAACATCTCCAAGTAATGCTCCTACTGCAAACGCCACCATTAACTCAAGAAAATTTTCTAATTTTTTTTCTTTAATCTTGAGAGTAAAAACCCCAATTAGAGAAACAAGTGAAATTACTGTTAAACTTCCAAACAATTCTAAATACATTTTATCACTATTAATTAGAGGAATAGTTAATAATATTAAGGGGTATTGTTAATAACATCTGTTCAGTATCTGGCATTAATTATTAAGTGACTTTTATGGCGAAAATTCTTAGTTTTTCTTTAAATGATGAAACTAATGCTGAACTTTGTTCAATTCAAAAAACGCTTAATTTTTCAGGAAGAAGTGAAATGATGCGTGCTGCAATAAGGGCACTTGTAAAAGAGAACGAATCCATTTCTAAACTTAAAGGGAACGTGAGTGTGATTTTAGTTTTAACTCATGCTCATGAAAGTAATGTTGCTAAATTAGTTCACAAATATGAAGGAGTGGTTGTGACTCACATACATCAACATGTAAAAGAAAGATGTGTGGAAATATTTATGCTTAAAGGAAATGCTACTAAAATTAGAGAAATATTCCAGATTGTTTCTAAAACCAAGGGAATTTTTGAGACAAAAATGGTTACAATCTAACCAATCACGTCAATTGTCGTATTTAACTACGTCTTCTAGAAAGGTTTTTAAAGTTGGATGATGAGAAAGTGTTTACTGAAGGGCAAGGACTTAAGAAAATAAGGCCTGTGCTTAGTTTTTTATTCAGGAGAAATGTTAAATTGTTAAGACGCTTAGTGAATAGAAGCGAGAAGTATTTGTTGAAAAAAGTTATCGGTTGATGTTTATGTCAGGAATTGTTGGATGGGGAGCTTATATCCCTAAATATAGAATTACTGCGGAGTCCATTGCGCAAGTACAAAATGCGGACGCGGATGCAATTAAGGCTGGTTTAGGTTTAACTGAAAAATCGGTTCCAGGAAAAGATGAGGATACAGCAACAATTTCTGTAGCTGCTGCAAGAAATGCACTTAAGAGAGCAGAGATTAACAAAAAAGAAATTGGATCTGTTTATGTTGGAAGTGAATCCCACCCCTACGCAGTAAAACCAACTGCATCAATTGTTGGAGAAGCACTTGATATTGGAAATAAATACATGGCTGTTGACACTGAGTTTGCTTGTAAAGCAGGAAGTGCAACAATACAAATTAATGCGGGACTTGTTGATTCTAAAATGATTAAATATGGATTAAGTATTGGAGCAGATACTTCACAAGCTGAACCAGGGAACGCACTTGAATATAGTGCTGCAGCAGGTGGAGCAGCATTTATTATCGGACCAAATGACGAAGCGGTTGCAACACTTGATGATACAATTTCATTTACAACAGATACTCCTGATTTTTGGAGAAGAGCAATGCAAGAATATCCCTCACACGCTGGAAGATTCACTGGAGAACCAGCTTACTTCAAACACGTTGTTAGCGCAACAAAAATGATGCTTGAAAAAAGTAAAATGCAAATGAAAGATTTCAAATATGTGGTATTCCACATGCCAAATGGAAAGTTCCCATTAAGAGTTGCAAAAATCTTTGGAGTAACTAAGGAACAAATTGAACCAGGATTAGTTGTTACAAAAATTGGAAACACTTATTCAGGATCTTCAATATTAGGACTTGCAAGTGTACTTGATATTGCAAAACCAGGAGACAAAATATTAGTTACAAGTTATGGATCTGGATCAGGAAGCGATTCATTTATTTTTACTTGCACTGAAAAAATAACAAAAGCACAAAACAAAGCAAAAAAAGTAAATGATTACATTGCAAGAAAAGAGTACATCTCATACGCGCAATACTTAAAGCACATGGCGGGGATTCACGAATGACGCACAAAGTAATTTCAATTAGATCTTCTGGAATTAATGATGCATTAAAAGCTGCGGAGAAAGCACGAAATAAAAGTCCTTGGCAAGCATTTAGAAAAAAGTTTTGGGATCATATGAAATCTAGAAATTATACCGGGCCAATATCAGATTACAAAGGGGTTGGGATTGGACACAGAGCGGCTGTTAGAAATGTTGGAATGGCTCTTGCGTTTGAAGCATTTAAGGACAAAAAAGTTATGGATCAACTAAAAGCACTTGCTAAAGATGGATTTACTCACATTACTGTAAATGCTCGTGGAGAAATTGTTGCTGAAAAACTTGGTCTTCCACAAAAAAATGGGGACTTAAATCCACAAAAGTTCTATTCAACATCTCATCATGTTCCATTACTTGAAATATTTAATATTGCAAAAGATCATAATGGTGCAAAAATTAGAGCAGATTTAGAAAAAGCTGGAACACCGATAGGTTTTCCAAAACCAAAACCAAAAACACCATGATTGAAAAATGATTTTTATGAGAAACTGAAAAAAAGGGATGTTTATGAAAGTTGGAGTACTAGGAATTGGAATTACTAAATTTGGAGAAATTTGGGAACAATCATTACGAGATTTATTACTTGATGCACAATTACGTGCACTAAATGATGCAAAAATAAATGCAAAACAAATTGACGCACTTTATACTGGAAACATGTGTGGAGATTCACTTAGTGGACAATTACATGTTGGAAGTATGGCTGCAGAAAATTTAAATTTAGACAAACCAAGTGTGAGAGTAGAAGGAGCTTGTGCATCAGGTTCACTTGCACTAAGACAAGGAGTTCACGCAATTGAAGCTGGAGAAGCAGATATTGTAATGGTGAGCGGGGTAGAAAAAATGACTGATGTTTCTACAGAACAAGTAACAACTGCATTAATGGGTGCAGGGGATGAAGAACTTGAAGGATTTAATGGATTAACTTTCCCCGGGCTTTATGCATTACTTGCAAACTCATACATGAAAGAATATGGATTAACACGCGAAGTGTTAGCAGAAGTTTCTGTAAAAAATCACTTTCACGGAGCAAGAAATCCATACGCACAATTTCAAAGTGAAATAACAGTGGACACAGTAATTAATTCTACAATGGTTGCAGACCCATTAACTTTATTTGATTGTTCTCCAATAACAGATGGTGCAGCAACAATAATTATTGCAAGTGAAAAAACTGCTAAAAAAATGGGAAGCGAAGTTTACATTACTGGTTCAGGTTTAGCAACAGATACCCTTTCACTCGCAAGAAGAAAATCTTTACTTCGATTAGAAGCAGGGTATACTGCAAGAGAACGAGCTTTTGCTCAAGCAGGAATTACTTCAAAAGACATGGATTTTGCGGAAGTACATGACTGTTTTTCAATTGCAGAAATATATGCTGTTGAAGCCTTAGGAATTGCTAAACAAGGAGAAGCAGCACAACTTTATACTTCAAAACAAACATACTTTGATGGTAAACATCCAGTTAATACTTCAGGTGGACTAAAAGCATGTGGTCACCCAGTAGCAGCAACAGGAGTAAAACAAGCAGTAGAAGCAACAATGCAACTACGTGGAGAAGCAGGAAAAAGACAAGTAAAAGACGCAGAAATAGGAGTAACTTATAACGTTGGTGGCTCAGGCGGAACTGCTTGCGTACACGTTTTTAAGAAAATGAAATAATTAAGTAGGTAAATGAATTATATTTAGTACACGGGTGGAAATATGACAGGATTAATGGAAAAGATAAAGAGTTTATTTGGAGGAAAGTCAGAAGATAAATACGAACATCATGTTCCAAGAAGACTTGAAGTTAAAAAAGAAGAAGTTGCTAGTGAAGAATTCACTCCAAGATACAAATTAGCAAAAAAATTAAGAGAGGATAAAGAAATAGATACTCCAATAGTTAAAAGAAAAAGATTTTAGATAAATTTTAGTTTAATGAGTTTGATTGAAATAAAATGAAGTGATTGCAATGTTTAGAGAAAGCCCGATAATTAGATGGAGAAGTTATAACGACCACTACCGGTTGAAAGGTTACCAGTGTACTAAATGCAAAGCAACTTTCTTTGAAAAGAAAGGACTTTGTACTTGTGGAAGCCTAGAATTTAATGAAATTGATTTCTCAGGAAATGGAAAAATAGTTGCATTCACCCAAATTCATTCAGGTCCTGAAGTATTTGAAAATAAATCCCCCTACTGCGTTGCATTAATTGATTTAGAAGAAGGGGCAAGAGTAGAAGCCCAAGTAATGGATTGTAAATATGAAGATCTCAAATTCGGAATGGAAGTTGAAGCAGTATTTAGAAAATTCTATTCAAGTGGAGAAAAAGGCGTAATACACTACGGAACAAAATTCATTCCAAAATTTTAATTTTTTAGAGGAAACACAATGGACTTTAACACGGTGAAAAACACTGTTATTCGAACATTCGTTGCCCTCCTATTATTCTTTATTTGTTATATGCCTTTATTTGCTACAACTACTTGTGAATGCCAAGTAAGTACTTGTACTATGGGGCAAATGAAAGGATTCTTTTTGTGTAATGCGTGTAATTGCATGGATCCTTCAGCTGCTGCAATTCAATTTTTTCTTTATGGGGTAGTTCCATTTGCAATATTTTATGCAATTGCATTTGTTTTTATTAGAGAATAAGAAAATTAGTTTTATTTTTTAGTCTGATTAAGAAATTGTTCAGCACTTGTTTTGTTTAAGGATTTTCTCTCTGTAATTTAGAAGCATTCCATTTGGAAGTTTGCTCATTTTTACTTTAAGTTTTTTTCTTCTTGCATCAAGTTCTTTATTTGAAATTAGTAAATCAATTCTTTTTTTAGTTAAATCAATTTTAATTATATCTTTATTTTTTACTAGTGCAATATTTCCTCCAATTGCTGCTTCATGATCCACGTGTCCAATACTAAGTCCTTTAGTTGCTCCACTAAATCGACCATCAGTAATTAATGCAACATCTTTGTCAAGTCCAAGTCCTGAGATTGAGGAAGTTGGGTAAAGCATTTCTGGCATTCCTGGCGCTCCAGCTTTTCCAACGTAACGAATAATTATTACATTTCCTTTCTTTACTTTTCCACTCTCAATAAACTTTTGACAACTCTCCTCATCATCAAAACAAACTGCGGGCCCCTCGAATATTTTTTCTGCGTCAGAACTTATCCCTGCAGTTTTAATTACTGCCCCATTCTTTGCTAAGTTTCCTCTAAGAATTGCAATTCCTCCAGTCACTGAATAAGGTTTTTCAATTGGTTTAATCATTTCTGGATTTTTGTTTTTTGCATCAACTAATCTATCAAATAACATTCCGTCAATTGTTTTAGTATTTTTTATTAAATCTTTTTTCTTAAGTTCAGCAAGAACTGCCGGGATTCCCCCTGCATTATGTAAATCTATCATTCTAAATGAACTATTTGGAGAAATTTTAACTAAGTTAGGAGTTTTTTCTGAAATTTTATTTATTTCTTCTAAATCAATCTTAATTTTTGCTTCACTAGCAATATCTGGTAAATGTAATACTGTGTTAGTGCTTGCTCCAATCGCAAGATCCATGTGGAGTGCATTATCAAAAGCAGTTTTTGTCATAATATCTTTTGCGCGTATGTTTTTCTTTACTAGTTCAATTACTTTTGCGCCTGCGTTAAATGCTTGGTTCCCTTTTTCTTGAGTAATTGCATGTGTTGTTGCACACATTTTTTCGCTCATTCCGAGAGTTTCAACAATACAAGCCATTGAGTTTGCAGTAAATAATCCTGCGCAACTTCCTGCACCAGGGCAAGATTTGCAAATGATATTTTCGTATTGATTAGCGTTAATTTTGTTTCCTTCAAGTGCTGCTTTTGCGGAGAAAGAATCTTTTACATCCATTACTTTTTCTCCATCTTTTCCTGGCATCATTGGTCCGCCAGTAACAAATACACTTGGTAAATTGCATCTAATTGCGGCCATTAAGTGTCCTGGGACTATTTTGTCGCAAGAGCAAATGAATATTGCTCCATCAAAAACTCCGTGTCCTTTAATTGTTGCTTCAATTGAATCCGCAATAATTTCTCTTGAGGGTAAAGAATATTTCATTCCTTCATGTCCCATTGCAATACCATCACAAATAGCAATAGTGTGAAATTCAAAAGGAACTCCTCCTGCGGCAATTACTCCTTTCTTTGCTTCTTCTCCAAGTTTTCCTAAGTGTATGTGTCCAGGAACAATATCTACTTGAGAGTTAACAATTGCAATAAATGGTTTTTTCATTTGTTCTGTTTTTAATCCATCTGCGTAAAGCAAACTCTTTGCTGCATGTAATTCTTTAATTGTTTTTGAATCCATTTAATCACTTTGATGATTAATTACTATTCGGTTAAATTTAAGTATTTGTGTTTAGTGCTTTTCTTCCGGCAAAACACTCTACAAAGTAATATAAATAAACTAAAAACAATCCTTTTATGGAATCAATTTTTTCTGAAACTACGGTTTGGAAAGAAACTGTTACGCCAAAAATAAATGACGGGTTTTATGATTTCGCCAAGTTGGGTGTAAGAATTTTCGGATTGGGGCAAACCATAAAATCTTGGCGTACTAGCGCAGGATTTTCTCAAAATAAGATTGTTGCCAAAATTGGTCTAAAAAGTAGATTTCAGTTGATGGATTATGAATCTGGTAATGTAGGGATTCCATTGCCAAAATTAATCAAATGGGCTGCTTTGTGTGACAAGTATTCTGAGTTTTGTTTTATGTTACCGTCAATTAAATTCTCTCGAAATAGAAGAGAAATTACTTTGCCCATTAATTATTCACAAATAAATGAAATTGTTCATTTTTTAAAACCAGAAAATGACCGCGTTGTCAAAGTTAGTTTGGTTGCTTCTAAAAAAGACCTTCATCGAATAAGCAAAATATTTACTGTGAAAATCAATTTTTTGAAATCTTTTAGGACAATTAATTCGAAAGCATTAGTAGTTTTTTTGAACACTTTTTATATTTACAAAAAAGAATGCAAGTTAAAATTTCCATTAACTAAAATTGTTCCACAATTAATTAAACAAAAAATAGATTTGAGAAAAGCAATAATTCTCCCTTTGTTGCAAAGTGATGGTTCGGGAAGCAAAAAAGAATTTTGGTTAAATGGAAAATGTATTGGTTTGCATAATGTTTTTGCAGATGCGGTGTACTACTCTTATGGATTATTGCCTTCAGGATATTTTTATGATTCAAGTGGTGATGGGTGTTATAAAACAAGTTTCATATCAAAAACTGCAACAATTGAATTGTTGAATTTGGGAGGTTCCTTTAAATCAGAACCTGCAAAGCATCAATCTGCTAAAGATTTTTTGACTGAAATTCAACCACACATGAATTACTTGAAAAATTCTTCTTTGTTAGAAAAACAAGTAGCTTTTCGAAGTTATGCTTCTGCAGAAGGGTATATTGGGCACACAGGCAAACATCCAAAATTTCAAATTGCATGTGCAAATCCTTCTTTGAGTGAGTATGTGAAAAAATTATCTGGGGATATTGGGATAAGCCTTAGTCCTTATGCTGCTAAAAATACTTGGTCGGGTTTGGGGCATTTAACTACGGGAAAAATTCAAAAAATAATTCAGTTTAAGAAAATTGGGGGATTTTTTCCCGGAATGAAAATTTCTGGAGTTACAAAGTATTTGGAAGGGGTTGAAAAGAATGATGTTCTAAAAATAGTCCTTAATCATAATCAAAAGATAATTAAAAATAAAAAAGAAGAACCAAGCAAACAAGTGCTTGGCCTCCTAAAAAGCACTATTTCTTCTTAAACATTGCTCGGATTTCCTTTCCAACTTTTTCTATTGGGTGATTTCTTTCTTCATTAATCATCCGTTCCATATTTTTGAATCCAGATTTATATTCTGTGATAAACTCATTTGCAAACTGTCCGGATTCAACTTCATCTAGGATTTTGTGCATTTCTTTTTTTGTTTCAGGAGTAATAATTCTTTTTCCTCTTGTTAATCCCCCAAAGCACGCGGTGTTCGACACAACGTCGTACATGTGTGGAAGTCCCCCCTCATAAACAAGATCTACTATTAATTTCATTTCGTGCAAGCATTCAAAGTACGCCATTTCAGGAGGGTATCCTCTCTCCGTTAATGTTTCAAATCCTGCCTTTACAAGTTCTGCAAGTCCTCCGCAAAGAACTGCTTCTTCTCCAAACAAGTCTTCGTAAGTTTCTTGAGGGAAAGTACATTCAATTACTCCTGCTCTAGTAAATCCACATGCTTTAGCCATTGCAAGTCCGTTTTCTTTTGCTTTACCACTTGAGTTTTGGTAAATTGCTAAAAGTCCTGGTACCCCAAATCCTTCTAAGTATCTTTTTCTTTCTTCAGTCCCAGGGGACTTTGGTGCAACCATTATTACATCAATATCTTTTGTTGGAACAATTTTCTTAAATGCAATATTAAATCCGTGAGAGAATGATAAAGTTTTTCCTTTCTTCATTTCAGGTGCAATTTCTTTAGCATAAACTTCTCCTTGAACTTCATCAGGGATTAAAATGTGAACAATATCTGCTTTTTTTGCAGCTTCTTTAATTGATAAAGTTTTTAGTCCATCTTTCTTTGCTAACTTGTCACTATCTCCACCAACTCTAACACCAACTACTACATCAAGACCTGAGTCATGCATGCATAATGCTTGTGCTCTTCCTTGTGCACCATAACCAATTACAGCTATAGTTTTTCCTTTCAGAACTTCTAGTTTTGCATCCTTGTCTTGATATACCTTCATCATAAACACGCTCCGTGATAAATTTATATTTTAATTAATTCTCAATTACTTTGCAATCCTGCAAACTGTTGTTTGCATCTAGCAAAATTGTTATTTCGCTAATGCATTAATCCCTGTTCTACTTAATTCTTTAATTCCGAAAGGTTTTAATGCTTCAACAAACTTGTCAATTTTTTCTGGGTCGCCAACAATTTCAACAATGATACTCTTGTGATTTGCTTCTAGTACTTGTGCTCCGTTAAGTTGAGTGAAACTAAGAATGTCTTTTCGGTTTTGTTCTGTTGAACTAACTTTAATCAAGCAATGTTCTCGAATAATACTATTTTCAGTTAGATCATTGACTTTTACAACTTCAATTATTTTGTAAACTTGTTTTTCAACTTGTTCAAGAGTTTTACTATCTGTGTTCATACTAACAACAACGTGAGAAATTCCTTCTTGTGCACTCTTTCCTGCAATAATTGTATCAATGTTAAATCCTCTTCTAAGGAATAATCCTGCAAGTCTTTCAATTATTCCTGGTTGGTCTTCAGCAAGTAAACCAAGGATTCTTCTTTTTTTCTCGCCAGATCCATTTCCGTTTGTTGTGTTCGTGTTAGTCATTTTTATTCACCAGTTAAAATAATTCTCCTTTATTTTGTATGCATCCGCCAAACATGTCTGTGTGTTTTGCTCCAGCACTAAACATTGGCAAAATGTTTGAATCCTCCTTTACTAAAATATCAAGTAAAGTTGTTTCATCATTTTTGAAAGCTTCTTTTAGAGCTTTAGCTATTTCGCTTTCTCTATCCACTGTAATTCCTCTTAATCCGTATGCATCAGTAACTTTTGCAAAGTCGGGGGTTCTTTTCAAATGAACTCCTGAATATCTTTTTTCGTAGAAAAGTTCTTGCCATTGACGAACCATTCCTAAATATGAATTGTTAAAAATTATTGGAATTGTTTTTATATTTTCTTCTTTACAAGTTGCAAGTTCTTGAATAACCATTGCAAAGCTTCCATCTCCATCAATGTCAACTACTTCGCTTTTTGGTTTAGCTACTTTTGCTCCAATTGCGGCAGGGAATCCGTAACCCATTGTTCCTGCTCCCCCGCTTGAGATAAAAGTTCTAGGAATACTTCGCTTCAAAAAGTGTGCAGCAAACATTTGGTGTTGTCCAGTTCCGGTAGTTACAATGTCAGTTTCTTTTAGTGCTTTATTTAACTCAAAAATAATTTTTCTTGGATCAATTGGTTTTGATTTAACATCAAAAGAACAATCACATTCTTTTCTGAACTTTTTTATTTTTTCAGCCCAAGGAGAATTTTCTTTTTTTGCTTTTATTTTCATTACGTTAATTAATTCAGTAAGAATATTTTTTGCATCTCCTACGATTGGAAGGTCTGCTCTAACATTTTTTCCAATTTCTGCACTATCAATATCAATGTGAATTATTTTTGCATGCTCCGCAAATGTTTTTGTATCTCCTGTAATTCGGTCACTAAATCTGCATCCGATTGCAATTAATAGATCAGCATTTCCTACAGCATAATTTGCAACTTTTCTTCCATGCATTCCTAAAACTCCTAGTGCAAGTGGTCGACTTTCATCAAAGCAACTTTTTGCCATGAAAGTTGTTGTTACTGGTAAATTAAATGAATCAGAAAGTTTTGCAAGTTCTGCGTTTGCATTACTCATTATTATTCCTCCGCCAGCAATGATTACTGGGCTTTGTGCGGCCAAAATCATTTCTGCTGCTTTTTTTATTTGTTCAGGGTGGCCGTGAAGAACTGGAGCAAATCCTGCAATTTTTTCAGTTGGAGCTTCTTTTGTAACATCCTTCATTTGACTGTCTTTTGGAATATCAATGAAAACTGGCCCTGGTCTTCCATTTAATGCAATTGTAAATGCTTTGTTTATTGTGGCATTAATTTGATTAGGATCTCTGATTTGGAAATTGTGTTTTGTAATTGGCATTGTTATTCCAACCATATCTGTTTCTTGAAAAGCATCATTTCCTAAAAGTGTTGTTGGAACATTTCCTGCGAGAGCGATTAATGGAACTGAATCCATATATGCTGTCATAATTCCTGTTACAAGGTTTGTTGCTCCGGGCCCACTAGTTGCAAGACAAACTCCTGCCCCTCCACTTACTCTCGCATAAGCATCTGCTGCGTGTGCTGCGCATTGTTCATGTCTAACTAAAACATGTCTTAAATCTTTTTCAAAGTTTAATAATTCATCAAAAATAGGGATGACTGTTCCGCCAGGGAAACCAAACATATGTTTAGTTTTATTTGCAATTAATGCTCTAATAATGCTTTCAGTTCCTTTCATTTTATTTCACCGCAACATTTTTCTTTTTTATTTTCTTTTCCTTCTTTTTTCGTTCCTCTAATAAAAATAATACAATTCAGCACTCCAAAAAGATACTAGTTTGAGTGCTTTATTCCACGAGCAGCAAGACAGCTACTAATAACAAACTTAGAATAGTACTGGTTTTTTGTGTAATCTTGCTCATCGTATCACTGCAAAATCTATGCAGTTATGAACTTAAAAAGCTTATTATGGGTGCGACTTTGTGGGATAAACTCGGACTATAGTTTGCTAGGTGATTTGTCCAATTGGGGGTTAAACTGAGTTAATTAAAAAATAGTTTTATTTTTACATGACTTCTTTTTTTACTTCCATTGTTCTGCAATTTCCACAATGGGATACTCTTTCTCTAATTCCCATAAATTGTTCACTTATTCTGCCATTATAGAAGACTCTGACGTCCTCACTTCCACAAACTCCACATTTAGGCAAAAAGGTATCACTCTTAGAAACAAACTCAACACCTTTAAGAAGCAGTTAGTTCAAACGTGATTAATTTGAAATTTTTCCTTGAAATTTTTTTTAAAGGACAAATTGAGTCCCGTTTGATTAATGCGTTGGAATATTTGACTTGATTCATTTGAAGTGCAAATAAGGCAATTTTTGTTCAACTGCTTTGATTCCTGTTTTGTTTTGTTGCAAAATTGTTAATGCGTCATATGTTCCATTTAGGAAAGCTTGTCTTCTTCCTTCAAGTATTTCAAGAGCAACACTACTTTTTCCATATTTTACTTTTTTATCTTTCAAATCAACTATTACTTGAGTGTTTGGATTTTTTGTAATAAATTCAACTATTGCTGCAATTTCTGTTTTTGGAATAATTACTCCGACAATTACAAGTGAAGCACAATTTCCTGCAAATATTTCTGCAAAACTTTCTGCAATAATTGCTCTAATTCCATATCTGTAAAGTGCTTGCGGGGCGTGTTCTCTACTTGAGCCGCAACCATAATTTGAACCTGCAATTAAAATATTTCCTCCGCGATAAAGTGGATCATTAAACGGATGAGTTAAAACTTCTTTTCCATCTTTATTTCGCTCATCAAAGTAAGCGTATTTTCCCATGTTTGCAAAAGTAATTTCTTTCATGAATCTTGCTGGAATAATGTCGTCAGTGTTCTGATCATTTGTTGGTTTAGGAATTGCTCTTCCTGTAACTTTATCAATTATATTTTCTTTTATTACAAATTCAGCCATATTATTCACCATCACATTTTTTTATTTTTCTTTTTTTTCAAAATAATCTAAATTTCTTTCACAAATATTTTCTTGGATCTGCTAATTTTCCTTCAATTGCACTTGCTGCTGCAGTGTAAGGACTCATTAAGTGAGTTCTTCCAGTTGGAGAACCTTGTCGACCTTTAAAGTTTCTATTTGAAGTAGAAGCACTTCTTTGATTCCCAATTAATTTATCTGGATTCATTGCTAAACACATTGAGCAACCAGCATTTCTCCATTCACATCCAGCGTCTTTGAATATTTTATCTAGCCCAAGCTTTTCTGCTTCTTTTTTTACTTCTAAAGAACCAGGAACAACTAAAGTTTTCACTGTAACTTTCTTTCCTTTTAATATTTTTGAAGCTGCAATAAAATCGCTTAATCTTCCGTTCGTGCAAGAACCAATAAAAACAACATCAACTGGAGTTCCAATTATTGGTTTGCCTGCTTCAAGCCCCATGTATTTTAATGCATCAACAACTTCTTCTAATTCTTTTCCACTAAATTTGTCAAGAGCTGGTATTTTCTCAGAAACAGTTATTCCTTGTTCAGGATTAACTCCCCAAGTAATCATTGGTTCTAAAGTTGTTGCATCAATATCTACAGTGTCATCGTATTCTGCATCTTTTGCTGAAGCTACTGTTTTCCAATAATTTACAGCTTTTTCAAAATCTGCTTTTGGAGCTTTCTCTCTTCCTTTCAAATATTTGTAAGTAGTTTCGTCAGGATTAATGTATCCTAGTCTTGCTCCGCCCTCTACTGCTAAATTACAAAGAGTCATTCTTTCTTCCATTGAAAAAGAATCAATTACACTTCCACCAAATTCGTAAGCGTAACCCACTCCTCCTTTTACTGTTAGTTTTCTAATAATGTGGAGTGCAACATCTTTTGCTGTTACAGCTTTAGCTAATTTTCCATTAACATTAATTCTTCTAACTTTTAATTTATCCATTGCCATTGTTTCAGTTGCTAAAACGTGTGACACTTGAGTAGTTCCTATTCCAAATGCAAGTGCTCCAAATGCTCCATAAGTGCAAGTGTGGCTATCTCCACAAACAACTAATTGTCCAGGCCAAATAATTCCTTGCTCAGGAAAAGTAACATGGCATACTCCTTGAGTTCCTTTATCTTCTGTACTAAAATTTAATTTGAATTCCTTAGTGTTTTTTTCAAGTTCGGCAGTCATTACTTCTGCTTGGTTATCTTTGTAGGGTCTTGAAACATTATCAGTTGGAATAACGTGATCTACAACCGCAGTTGTTAATTCTGGGTGTGGGACTTTTAATTTTCTATCTCTAACCATTTCAAAAGCTTGAGGAGAAGTAACTTCATGCATTAAATGTCTTCCAACAAAAATTTGTGTTTGCCCAGTTGGCAAAACTCCAACAATATGCTCGTTCCAAACTTTATCATATAATGTGTTTTTTGACATAAGATCACGATAAAATCTGTTTTGATAATCTTTTTTAAGGGATTGGAGTGGTTCAAAAATAAAGAATTAAAAATTGATTATTGTAATTCCTTATAAATTTTTTTTCTATGCCCTGTTTTTCTGACTTCAATTATTTTGTTTTTGTAATCTAAAACTATGATAACTAAAAGAAGTTAGTTTTTCTAGTCTCGGTTCAAAGTCTGTTTCCAAAGTTTCTAGTTTTTTAACAACTTGTCGGGCAGCATCTTTATCTAGTGCCATAAGGCCACGCATTGCTTCTTGCGTCATTTTAACTTTCCACACAATAACCACCGACTTTAGAGACCAAGTTGCTTTTTTGCTTCACTTAAAGAATAAGTTTTACCCATCTTTGATTCAACTAAAGATTGAAGTAGTCCAGCACGGAATTCTTCTGTGTACTTACCTTCCTCGTCTCCATCAGGAACTAATGCTAATAGTTTGTTGAGTACATCATCAATACTCTCTCTTTTGTAAACCTTTAAATTTTCAATTTTTTCTTTAGTTACATTAGCAACCCTAACAGTACTATACATATACTCACCTATATACACATATACAAGCATATATATAAAACTACTTTTTGAAAACATAAACAAACCCTGATTTTTAAATTTAAAAATAGGTTAGTGAGTAGTTTGCCAGTGGTGTTGAAGTTTGTTTTTAGTGCTCCG
>CAZOCW010000014.1:0-10387 GCA_964578405.1 uncultured archaeon
GCAGCGTGAAGGTCGGCCCCGGTTGCGACTTGACCTTGAGCGGCGGCATCCGCCTATGATTTTTTTGTTGTTTTAATTTTTTGTTCTTTTGAAGTATTTTTTTGAGTGTTTTTTCTTTTTCTTTTTCGAAATAGTTTCCTTTTTATATTCCATTAACCTAATTTTACCACTATTAAGGGTGTATTATTTTGCCTCAAAAAAAGATTCAATACGAAGCATCTCCTGGAGAATTGTATCGTGGAATTACTGCTATTAGTGAGAACTTTGACGGCGAAACACAAATGATGGTTGAAAAAGATCCTGATTTTGTAATTTTTTGTAAACGAATGAATAGACAATTTCCTGGTTTGGGAAAAGGGGCGGTTTATGCTGAGAATTATAAAGAAGCAATTGATTTTTTAGGTTGGAAATTAAGTGCGGAAGAATTTATGTCCGCGATGAAAGGAGTTGTAATAATTGGTGGAATTCCTGCTCTGATTTTACTTGCAATACTTTACATGGTTGGATTTGGTTTTGATATTGGAAATAATCACATTGGGGGAACATTACTTTCAGATATGTTCACCGATATTGCTCCAATAGTTTTCATGGCAATAGCATTTGGTTTAGCTGCAATAATTGGGGGGATAGTTTATTTCATTTATTCTTATCCAATCTCAGTTGCAGAAGATGAACGGACAAAATCTCTAACCTATGTTCCTGAAATGGTTGGATATTTAATAATGTCAATGAAGTTAGTTCCAAATTTAGAAAAAGCAATTGAATTTAGTGCAAAACACGGTAAAGGAAAAGTTGCTGATGATTTCAAAAGATTGTTATGGGATTTTCAAATTGGAGTTTATTCCTCAGTAAGTGAAGGATTAGATTTAATGGCAATTAGGTGGGGAAAATATTCAAGCGAATTAAAAGACTCATTAATGAGAATTCGTTCAAGTGTAATGGAACCAAGTGAGTCCCACAGATACGCAATTTTAGATAAAACAATGCTTGAGGTTCTTGATAGTGTTAAAGATAAAATGGGGGATTATGCAAGGTCTCTAAATCAACCCGCAGTAATGTTATTTTACATTGGAGTATTACTTCCATTATTGCTTGTAATTATTCTTCCAGTTGGTGCTGCTTTTTCAGGAATGCCTTTTGCTACTCCTCCAATTTTAATTGGAATTTACTGTATTGCAATTCCATTTTTCGCGTTTAGTTTTGCTAAAGGGGTAGTAAAGAAAAGACCTCCAACATACGAACCTCCAAATATTACTGATGATTTTGTTGAACTTCCAAAGAAATGGATGATGCAATTTAATGGAATGTGGTTTGATAGTAGATTGTTTGCAATATCCATTTTGATTTTTGGTTTGCTTATTTCCTTATTTGTTTCTTCTCAAGGGCTTCCTCCAAAGTTCCTTTTTACTTCTGAGCAAATAGAAGAAGGATTGCCTCAAATAATTCCTGCTGATAGAACTTTAGCCGATACGTTAAAAGAAAAAAGTAGTGTTAATTATTTTGCAAAACAAATATTTCCTGAGTTGTATTTTATTCAGTTAGAAGATATTCAAAAAGGAGAGTATTATTTGCAATTAACAGCCTCCGGAATCGATCCTACTGAAGCTGAAAATAAAGTAATTAAAGATAAGTTAATGTGGGAGAGTTCTCCTCAACGTGATGCTACAAAATACATTTTTTGGGCAGGAATGATTCTCTCAATCGTTTGTGCAGGGTGTGTATTACTTTACTATAGAAATATTTACAAAAAAAGAGCTCAACATGTAATTATTCAAATGGAAGATGAATTCAAAGAATCCATGTACATGATTGCTTCAAGAATGGGTGAAAATAAACCTGTTGAGAATGCATTAAAACAAGCAAAGGATTTTTTGCCAAACTTAATGATTAGTAAAAGAATTTTTGGAAAAACTGTAGAAAATATTGAATTAATGGGGCTTCCACTTGAAGCAGCTGTATTTGATCCAATGTATGGTGCAATGAAAGGAATTCCTTCAAAAATTCTTTCAACAGCAATGCGTTTACTAGTTGACTCGGTAGGTTTAGGGGTAGAAGTTGCTTCGCGTACTTTAATGTCTCTTTCTCTTCAAATGGAAAACATGGATAAAGTAAATAAATCTCTAAAGGAAATGGTTAGTGATGTAACCACTACAATGCAAACTATGGCGATTTTTATCGCGCCAATGGTATTAGGTATTACTACCGCTCTTCAAAAAGTTGTAATTATGACTCTTGCCCAAGTAGTTGGTTCTGATGTGGGTGCTGGTGCAGAAGATGTTGGGGATCTTGCAGGAAATATGAATATGAGTTCACTTTTTCAAATAGATATTACTGTATTCAAAACTTTTGCCACTCCTTTAATGTACATGATAATAATTGGAATTTATGTTGCTCTTATTGTAATTATCCTTACTTATTTCACTACAAAAATCAAAGAAGATAATGATCTTCTTTTTAGAATAAATTTATCCAAGGCCCTTCCAATAGCAATGGCGGTATACTTGGTAACAACAATTGTTGCAAACCTTGCAATTGGATCAATAATGCAACCAATATAAAATTAGTTTTGAATAGGTGAATTGTTTGGTTAAAAGAAAACAAATTAAGTCAAATTCTTCTTTGGTTACTGAGAATAAGGCTCAAGCCGAGGCAGTTTTTCGTTTAATGATTGACTCAGTTGTAGGACTTGCAATTTTGCTTATTATTGTTAGTCTAATTAACTACTTTAATACCCAGGTAATAGAACAATCCAAAAATGATTTTGTTACTTTGGTTAAATCTTCAGTTTCTGCTTCAAATGGATCAATAATAACTTCTTCAGGGGACTTAACTTTTGCAAGAGGGTTTGGTGTTGATGGTCTTGATGCCCAAAATTGGACTCAAGTAAATGAAAAGTGTTTTCATTTTGTTTCAAGTGCCTCCGAGGGATCAATAAAATTAGTTGGGGATACAAAAGTAGAGTTTAGTCAAACTTTGGCCATTAAAGTATATTCTCAATGTGTTCCTGACCAATCCTGTAATCCCTATGATCCAGAAAACTCTTGTTGTATGCAGTGCACTATTTCTTTTGGAAAAAAACTTGAGTAGTTTTTGAGCCCAACTATAGTGCAAAGTTTAAATACTACATTGCTCTTCTTATTGCAGGTGTTTTATTCATGAATCAGAGAGGACAAGCATTTAGTGTATTTGAACTAATGATTGCGGGTGTAGTTGCATTTGCAATACTAATCATTTTGTTAATGGTTATTGGAAATGTTGGAATAGGGAACTATTCTGATGCAAAGAAAGTTTTAGGGGATGCTGTAAAAACTGCTGCTCCAAGTGGACCAGCAACTTCTCAAGAATTTGTTTTAAAGAAAGATGAACCAATCACAACATCAGATTTGGCAGTAAAAACAGAACTTGATGAAAAATCAATGTTCTTTGTATATGGTCAATTTGATGAAACAAAAGACTCAATGTCAATTGGATCTGATGGAGATTCATTAGTTTATACTGGATCAACTCAAAAGAAATTAGCTGCAAAAGTTATTTGCGCACAAACTGCTGATGATTTAGTAAAGAAATTTACTTTGCTAGAAAATTCATCAACACCATACACTCTTGGTGACCCAACTCAGTTCTGTGAAAAAGTTCAACCTTGTTGTGGAATAATTTTAATTAGATCAGTAAGATAAGAGTTTATTTAACAGGAAAAGAAGTTTTATATACTTCTTTTCCCCTTATTCTTTTTATGAAATCAAATATTTTGATAAAGAAAGATTCTTTGTTTTTTGAAGAGAGCGGAGCAAGCGATTTTGGTAGTGTTTACCTAATACTTGTTTTTGCTATTGCTGCGTTGTTACTAGTGTTAATAGTTAAGCCAATGTATCAATCAAGTTTGAAAACTATTCCAAAGACAAGCGCAAGTGGAAGTTAGTTCTTTTTGTTTTTTTAGTAAGTTAAGTGAAGTGTGGTAGAAAAATGACTGGATTTTTTAATCAAAAAGGACAAGCTGATAGCTCTTCTTCCCCGAGGGCTTTTTTCTATCAAGAAAAAAGGGCTCAGGTCCTTTTTTGTAAAAAAGGACAAGCTGCTGCTCCTTTTGAATTATTTGTTGCCGTAATAATAATGACTTTTGTTGTTATTGTGGGGTACAACATGCTTGAAAAAGTAAATACTGAAGTTTGCCTTAATACAGTTGATAGAGAAATGACAAAATTCAAACTTGCTTTGGAAGATACAGTTGCAAGAAAGAGTTCAAATGCATTTTATTTTCATCCTGATGAAAAATGTTTTGCTTCTCAAGAAACAATTATGAAACTTGAAGTTGAAAAAAATCAAAAGGTTTGTACTGCAAGATGTGGTTATCCTTCTGAAGAGTGCTATGTAATGACTTTCTCAAATCCCAATATTCCAAATGCTTTCAAATCAAAGTGTGTTGATTTGCCCCCTTTGACAAATTTCTTGACTGAAAATAGTTGTGAAACCACTTTAGAAACAACTGATTACAATCCAGTTGATCCTACAAAAGAAGGACAAATTTTAATAGGGTCTTATAGATTTGTTAATGTATCTCCTGCGGGGGACACTTATCCAAAAGTTTGTATTTGGTACAAAGCAGTATAATGAAATGGTTTTGGTGATTACTGGTGCTTGGATTCATAATGAGTAAAATGCAAATGTTACTTTTTGCAGTAGGGATTGCAGTAGTTGCACTCCTGTTTTATGATTTTGTTTCAAGAGTTGGACTTGTTGATTCTTCAAAGAATTTGGCAGTAGGGAGTACAAAATTAATTGAAGAACAATTGACTAATGATTTATTGTGTTCTTTTAAGTTGGCTACAATTCCTGATTATTTAGTTTATGGGTTTAATTCACAAAGATTTTTTTACGATTTGGATTTTGCTACCCAAAGAGTTGGAGAGGGTGAGAACATTCAAAATACCCTAATTCTCTCAGTCATTGAGCATAAAACTAGCTCAAAAACAAAGAATATTGTGTACTCAAAAAGTATTCCCTCAAACTCTGAATTTGTTTTAGTTAGTCCTCAATTTTTACTTGAAGGGAGTGGGTTAAAAGCTTCTTATAATCAACCCGAAATCGCATTGTACCCAAGAGCCGCTTCAACAAAAGAAATACAATCCAGTTCTCCAAATTCTTTTATTGCATTAAAAGAAACTCTTTCTGGGAAAAAGACTTTGTATATTATTCCTTGTTCCTCTCTTAAAGAACCAAATAATTGTTTGAGAAATGTGCTAAGAGTTGGGTGTTATAAATTAAAAACTGCCGAAACTCCTCCAACATCATCTACTTTAGTTCCCTCTTGTTTTAACGTTGCAGTTCAAGCTTCAGAATCCTCTGAGAAAACAAAAAATTATACCTGGGCAGATTGTCAAACATTCTTCCCTGAAGTTACTGGGGAAGCAAGTTAATTGCAAAACAAAAAGTTATTTGTAAACCAAAGGATTATTAATTAAGAAATCGTTCTACTTTTGGTGTTTAATTGAAATTTAAAAAGAGTTTTTCTCAAAAAGGATTTATTGGTCCGATTGGGGATGATTTGCCTTCTTTAGTTCCAATTGTAACTGCGTTAGTTCTATTTTTTACTATTTTTACTATTACTCTTACTACTTATAACACAAAGAATTTTGAAATAACAAAACAAGTAGAAATGACTTCTGTTGCAAGAGAACTCAAAGGAGATTCATTAATTTTGGATGTTAATCAATTTGATATTAAATGTCGTTCAACTAAATTAAAGAAATATCCTTACAATTTTATGGCGGCAATTTATCCTTCTGAAAAAGATATTTCAAAAGCCGTTACTGATTTTGCAACTATTGCTGATTCAGGGGAATTTGGGGAGAATATTTTGAAAGATACTTTGCTTGGTACGGATGAGCATTATTTTTGTCCATATAACAAAATTGGGGCCAAGCCTTTTACTGGGAAAGAAAAGACTTATTTAGTTAGATATTATCCTGTTGCTGTATCAATTCAAGCTGGGACTCCTGAGTTCCCTCAATATATTATTGTTCCATCAATTCTTGCAATGGTGGTGTGGGAATGATTTTTGATTTTTTAAATGAAAAAAGCGGGCAAGCAGCTTTAGTTGATTCATTATTCTTTATTGCAATAGTTTCAACTATTTGTACTGGATTATTTTATTTTGCGACTTACTATGGTATGGGTCCTGAGGCTTTGCTTAATTCATTTTATTCCTCTGATTTTGCAATGGATTCACTAAAAGTAATTACTTATGTTAACGTAATGCGTGATGGTAGTCCAGTAAATCTTGAAATTGCAAGTACTGCTGGTAGTCTTACGGAGTATGATTATTTACTTGCTTTAATGAAAGAGGATTTTGCCCAAAACAAAGTAATTGGTAAAGAGACCCAAATTGCAATTTCAAATACCCTTTATTCAGTTCTTCGTCCTTTTGATGATTCTATTGATTACATTTTTTACATCTCAAGAGAGAGTAATGTTGTAACCTCTGCAAAATATTTGACTTTAATTATTGCAACACACGAGTGTACTGCAAATTGTGAAGGAAATGTGGATGAGACTTTGCGTGGGCCTTCTACAAGACAAGTAAGTAGAGTGTTTTATTCCTGTCAACCTACAATAAATAAAGTTCTTGAAACAAAAATATTTCCAAATGTGGGAAAGATTGATTCTGCTTATGGAAAAGTAAACTTGAATGATTCCCCTTACATTATGGGGCTTCATACTTGGGTTGCAAAAAATATTACTGTTCTAAGAGAGCTTCCAATTGAAGATAAAAGTGATCCTGATTTGAATTGTAGTCAAATTTTAATTAAAAATCCAAATGTAGCTTAATTCTAAAATAAAATTTACTTTTTATTATTTATTTGTGCCGTAAAGTATTATTATGTATAAATTAATAAAAAGAATTAGTTTTATTTTATCCTTTAGTTTTTGTTCCGCATTTTGGACAAGTGTAATCATTTCCTTGTTTCTTTCCACATTTTTCACAAAAAGCAGTTCCGCATTTTGGGCAATAAACAATGTGCTCAGTTTCTTTCTTGCAATACGGGCATTCTGATTTGTCTCCAAGGGATAAATCTTCAATATCTCCACTATCTTCAATTGAACTGATTTCATCCTCCCCGCTAGATCCCAAATCTCCATCCAGTCCTAAATCAAAATCATCCTCGCTTTTTTTCTTTTCTTTCTTACTTCCACTCTCTCCAAATAAATCCTTAACATCATTAATTGATTGATTTTGAATTGGTTCTTGAGTAGGTATTCCAACTTGGGGAGTAGGGATATTTTGTTGAGTGGGTGTTTCAACTTTCTCTCCCCTTCTCCCTCTATGTCCTCTTTGATTTTGTACAGGGGTGTTTTCTCCAGGGATTGCGCTCTCAGGATAAAGTGCATTCATATCCGAATTTTTTAATTGATTAAAAATGGTTTCAGCGATTGCATCAGATTCTTTTTGAGTAGGCATTCTATTATTTTCTCGTTTAAATTTTTCAATTTCTTGGAGAGCTAATTTTTGTTCCATATTTGTTTGTTCTACCTGTCTAATTTCTTCATAGTTTTTATTGTTAAGATCTTCATATCCCATTGAATGAATTTCTTGTAAAAGTGGTCTTCCATTTGGGGCGAAAGGATCTTCCTTAAGAACTTCTTTTTGCCCCTGTGCTTGTGGTTGCCAATTTTGGGCAGGGGCTTGTTCTGGAGATTCTCCATTTCTATAATATCTTGCAAGTCTTCTTGGAACGTTACCCATAAATTTCACTTAAATTATTTTAATATTCTTCTTCCTCTTCTTTATTCATTTCGTTAAGTAATCCTTCTTCAATTTCTTCCATGTCTTCCGCTTGCGCAAGTTCACTTTTCTTTTTCACTTGTGCTTTTTCCTTTATTTGTTGAGCTGATTGTCTTAACTTTTCAAGTGCAGCATTTTTTTCTTGTTGTTGGTTTTTAGACTCTATTTCATTAGTCTTTTTTGCTAATGCACTTAGTATAGTATCCTCTTTTTCTTTAAAAACCTGCTTTTTACCCTTGCCATCATCTTTTGTCTTAACCATTAATCCAGTATCAAATATAATTTTTTTTGGAGCGGATTCTCTTTCAATAATTTGTGGGGCAGGAGCATTTCTTTGTTTAACTGCTTTTGGAATAATTGGATCAGTTTCTTGAAATGAAGCTCTTTTTGTGTACATTACTACAAAAAATAAAGCAAAAGTAACAATACTTGCAAGTGCAAAATATTCCTCTCCCAAAGCAAATAAATAAATTAAAGCAAGGGGGATTGCAAAAACAATTGAGCCTAATAAATATCCTATTGCAAGTTTTGTAAAAAATCCTTTTTTTTGAGCAGAAGGGAAACCAGTTCTAAGTAAAGCGTAACCTAGTGGAAAACTTCCAAGTAAAAAAAATCCATAAACAAGGGGCGTCATTTGCATTCACTTTATTATTTAACTAATTATTCTGTTTAGCTTTGCAATAAATTAAGTTTTTAGAAGTATTTATTAGTGATGTTTTTTGCTTTAACTGATTTTTAGCAGGCGGAAGGGATTTTTTTGTTCAAGAGCAATTCTTTTATACTAATAATGCCTTAATTTTAACGAATGGATTTCTCAATGATTATTCCCACAATTGTAGATTTTGTAAAATTACTGCTACTAGTAACTATAGTTTCTTTTATTTTATACAAAATCTTCTCTCCGGTTAGGGAGTGGATTGAAAAGAAATATTATTTCTCTTGGATAAAGTCAGTTTTGATTTTGAATTTTGTTTCAATATTTTTATTCCTTTTACTATTTTATTTGTATTTTGCTTTTGTTGGGTTTACTACAGCCCCAGTAAGAGATCCAAGTATGGAAATGGATTTATTTGAAAATTTATTTAGATTGGCAATTTCAGCTGGCAGAATTTTAATTGCTTCCATAATTTTGTCAATGTTCCTTTTGTTCTTTGAATTAATTGCAAGTTTATTCATGAAAGGCAAAGAAGTAAAGTCCTCAAAAAAGTCAAAAAATTCTTCAAATAATTGGGTCTCTCAACTTATTGGGGTAATTGTTGCTAGTGCAATATTTTTAGTATTAATCCTATTCGTATTCGATTGGGCGATAATGGGTTTGTTTATTTTTATTTTTTATGGGTCAGTAAATTCCCTTCCATTAGTCATGTTTATTTGATGAATTTTGATGTTTTTTTAATGATTTTTTCATAAAGAAAGGGTTTATAATTACATAAAAGGACATTTATAGTAGAAAGGATTAATGTCCTTTTATGGTTATCAAAAGAGAAACTTTTGATATAAGTTGAAAACAATTACTTATAGTGAATGGGTGCTTTTTGATGGATACTTTAGCAAAGGAGTTCTTCAGTACTTTTATTGCTGGATTTCTTTTCTTAATTGTGTTAATGGCAAATCCTGCATTTGCGTATGTTATCGAAGAAGCTTCTCCTTCTGTAGTGCCAATAGAAATTTCAACAACTCCAAGTGTACTTCACTTCGCTGATACAAACACTCCTTCTACAGGTTCTTCTTCAATTACTACTCCAATTATTACTGTTTCAAAACCAATGACTTCTCCTTCAAACACTTGTGCGGTTTCTAAACTTTCTCCAACAGAAGCAAAAGATATAATGAATCTTACTCATAATGGATTTGATGGAAAAAATATCGGTAGTGGACAAGACAATAATGCGGGCGACAAGAATGCAGGAATTAAAGATTTGGGTGCTCAAAGTTTAATTGGAAAAGCTAATGATGGAAAACAAGCAGTAAAAGTTGATGCTCCTTCAGTTGCAGTAAGTGCTGATAGATTTGCCTTCCTTGCCAATACTGATATTCATGGTCCTTTTGGAGTAGGATTAATTCTTGATGATACTTTGCGTGTTGGAAGATGTGATTATCCAGTTAATCAACAACAAGCTAATTGTAAAATAATGGGTGCTGGGCAAACTACTAGAACTAGTGGGGTAGGATTTACTGCAGATATGGTTAATGCATTTCAATCTCTTAAAAATGCAGGTAAAAGTATTGCTGAAATAAATCTTTCAGCTGCTGATTTAAACAAAACAAAAGCAAATTATTTAGATATTAATTCAAGTGATTTCCAAACAGGTTCTTTTGCACAAGGGGCTCCATTAAAAAATTCAATTTTAACAAACCAATACACTGCAAAGAATGCAACTACATGTAACAATAGTGCATGTACAATTAGTACTTACTCTGCTTTTGATAAATATTTTAACGCATGGCTAACAACTGATATGGTTGTTACAAATATTGGTCCAACTTTACTTGGTAAAGCAAATAAATTATTTATGAAAGCATTCAAAACAAGTGGTGCATCAGGATCAAATTCATGGATGGCCAGTGTTGCAAGAATGAGGGAAAAAATGGTTGGTGCTCCTCAAG
>CAZOCW010000014.1:10397-14907 GCA_964578405.1 uncultured archaeon
CAATTGGGCAAGCAAGAATTTCAAGATTTAAAACTTTAGTTCTTGAAGAAGGATTTGAAGATGTTTTAGGTCCACTTTACTTAAAGAAAAAATTATTTAGTACAGGTGCTGGGGGAACAATTAATGATATTACAAAAGCCGATTCTCCAATTTGGAAATACACTCCTGAAAAAAGAGCTAAATTCTTTGAAGCAGTTGAACACTTAACTGCATACACAAGAGAAAATAGAACAATGGTTGAAGCTGCAACAACTGAATATGCTGCTGCTAAAGCTGCTGCTGAAGCTATTGCTGATCCTGCTGCACAAGCTGCTGCAAAAAAAGCTGCAAGAATTGATTATGGTCAAAAAGTTGCAGTTCACATGGATGATTGGGATGAAATACTTGCAATGGATTTTGAAGATTGGTTGAAAGATAAAGAAGAAATTGCTTCTCTTGGTGGACTTGCAGTAAGACAAGCCGGAATTACAAGAGATATGGAAGGTTACGTTGATATTGCAACAGCTCCTCCTTTTAATTTGAAGAAAATTACTCAAAAGTTTGGGGATGAGGGAAGTTGGACTGGTTGGGCAAATAGTACGGATGCTGGAGCGTATAAAGTTGCAGAAGATGGAGTAAGTTTAGAATTATTTAGAATTAAACCAGAAAAAATATATCAAGAAAATGTTGGATTAGCGGACTTAAAACTTCACGTAGCAAAAATGGGTGGAAGTACTTACTCAGTAAAACTTCCTGATGGAAGATATTTGCCACTAAATACAAGTACAGTTGATTACATTTCAGGACAACCTCAACTTGGAGGGGCAGTAAATATTTACGAATCAGCATACGTTCCATCCGGAGTAATGACTCCTGAAGATTTCGCAACAAGAATTACTCACCAACGTATTGTAGGAAGACCAGGAACTGCTTTAAGAAACATGGAAGATATACGTAACGCATTAGTTCAGAATGATTTTGCTGGAAGAAAATATTACAGTTTACTAGATCAACAATTTGCTCAAGAAGGAGATATGATAAAAACTTATTTTAAAAATCCTCAAACAGCTTTATGGAAAGGAAGTGTTCTTCCTGTAGTTTATTGGCAAGGAAAAAGAGGATTTGGAAATGAAGATTATTCAATGTTCATGCTTCCAGACACTTGGACTACAACAACTGTTAGTCAAGGATCCTCTCAAATATACAAAGATTCATTCATTGATTTTTTCGCAAATGAGGGAAGCGATCAAGGAGATATGTTCAAGAGAGCATTCAACTCAGTTCCTTTTATTTGGAATAAAATAATTGAACAAGCAGCAGCAACAAATCAATTTACTAGTGAGATGTTAACAAAAGTTTCTGGTGGATTCCTTGGTAGTGGGGGAATGAGAGACACTGTTGGAGATGTTGCATTTTATTCACACAATGAAAATTGTGCAGGTTGTCATGTTCCAATTGCTTTCAAAGATAATTATTTCAAGATTGATGGGTTTGGGGCTGGAGTAAATATGCAAGCGTTCTTGCTTGAAGCAACTGATGAAGCAACAAAGAAAAAATCTGGTTCAACATTAATTTCATACACTCATCACTCAGATTTGAGTGGTAAAACAACTCAAATAGATGGCGGAAAAATTGATCTTGCTGGTTCTTCAACAAACGCAGAAACTTGTGATGCAATATTAAGAAAATACCATTTAGGATTTGCAGGTAGTGCATCTGGAGGAATATTAGGTTTGACTGAAAATGCAGCTTATTTCTTTGGATTTGGCCCAGGATTAATTGCAACGTTTGTTCAACAAATGACTGTTGGAAGAGCATTACAAGATTGTGTTGATGATGTTGAAGGATATTACATTCATTTTTATGCTCCTCCTGAAAAAGAAGCCGCAGCAGCAAAATCAAAAGAAATTGTTTCAAACGAAACAGTAAGTGGCGCATTATCAGACATGAGTGGAAAATTAGATTCATTCGTAAAAGAACAAGCAACTAATACTGTTGTTAAAGATGTTACAAATAAAACTAATCCAGTTCCAGCAGCAACTCCAGGAAACCCAGTAGAAAATTCAATGGACAAATTAAAAAATCAATTTCAAACTTTAACAACTAATTTAAAGAAATCTTCAGTGCTTCAAGCATCAATTGAATTAATGGCTCCTTCATCAGGAACATTACAAGGGAAAGATGTATTTTATGTTTGGTTCAAAGGAAGTGCTCCCCCAAATGGATATAGAGAAACTGGTAAAGAAGTTTACACTGATGGAAATCAAAGTGTGGAAGCTAACTTTGAAACTGGCACATTGAAAATTAATGGAAAAACAGTTCTTGATTCAAATAAAGCCGATCATGTAAGAATGATGACTAAGGATACTGATGCAGCGGCAGTATTCGTTCCTGTAACATTAAACAAGATTGCTGCTCCAATGGATGATTCAACTGTATTTGAGCTTAATACTTCTGGGGAAATAAGAGTTCTAAATAGTTCAGTTCTAAATTGTATACAAAAAGCAGTAGCTGACCAAACAGGAATTACTTATAGTGGAAATGAATTAACTCAAGTATTTGGAAAATTGAGTTCAATTAAAACTGAAGTGTATGGTTCAGTAACTGCAATGAGTGGAAAAATAATGCTTGAAGGTACAGGCCCAAGAGCGCAAGGGGCATCAAGTAGTAAATTTATAGTAAATGGTTATTGGGCATCAAAGTTAGTTGCTGATGCAAATAATTCAATTGAAGCAGGAAAATTCTTAGGGATGTCATTTGAGCACGGTTCAATTGTTCTTAACACAGAAACAAATGAATTAATTGTTTACTTAAGACAACACAAAGATTCAGTTTTAACAAGTGCTGATGTAAAAGGACTTAATGCAACTCCAACAACAATAGTTGATCCCGAGACTGGATGTACTCAACCAGCAATTGATCTTGAAGCAGTTCCTCAATTAAATGATGAACTTGGTGCAAAGAAAGTTGATAACTTTAATACTTCTATGAATCACTTAGGTCCATTCACGCAATTTACTACTGATAAGCGAATATATGAGTTCTATTCTAAGAAGGATGCTAATAGTGGGGATTGTAAGAATTATTTCAGAGTGCGAGATAAGGACACTGGAAAAATATTAACTGATTCAGAAATAGTTGGCGGAATTAAAGTTAATGATGATGGTTCAATTAGTTTCACTACAGCTGATGGTAAACAACAAACATTGAAGTTTGATGCAGAAAATGGAGTGCCAAAAGTTACATACAATGGCGGAACTCCAGAAACTTTACTTTCAGCTCAAGGTCCAAATGGTTCATTTTGGTATGATCCTGAGAAAGGATTATGGTATCCAGAAAATGGATTAAGAATTCCGCTAAATCAATCATTCAAAGATAATGGTGCTTGGTTTGCTCCTGATAAGAACGGAAACGTAACTGGAACTGGGGACAATAAGATGACATTCAATATTGGTCAACAAGATGGAAGCGGATTTAATATTCCTTCAATGCCAGAAACTGCTGCAGGAATAGTACTTTTCGCAAGCGCATTCCTATTAGTTGCATTTGTTATTACACAAAGAACTTCAAAGGCAAAGAAGAAATTGCATAACTAACTTTAGTTCATTCTTTTAGTTTGTAGTATTTTTAATTACATTTTACTCTTATGAATAAGAAAACTTTCTCATGGAACATTGATGAAAAAGAATCTCGTCATGTAGTGGATGAACACGAGTCCTTAAAATCAATTATTCTTGAAAAAGACAAAAGCCCAATTCACGGGTTTGGAATATTTACTAAAACAAGAATTCGTCAGGGAAAAGTTCTCTACATTGTTCCAATGAATGATATGCGTTTTACCTCTGCTCCAAACTATTCAAAACTAGCATACGGAAAATTTATTTCGGATTCAACAATTCTTAATTTTGTTAATCATTCTTGTGAAGCAAATGCTGAGTTAATCATGCAACAAAACTCCGTTGTGTTAAGAGCAAGAAGAGATATTGAAGTTGGGGAAGAAATAACCCTTGATTATTGTTCTCTTGAAGAAAAGAATACACTTGTGATTTGCAATTGCAAATCACCAAAATGTAGAAACTATTTTTACACTACCTATTAATTTTAGTATTTTAAGTGTACATTGGAGTGGAGTCAAGTTTGCTACTGTTGTCCTTTGAATCATCAATTGATTTAAGGTGCTCCAAAATTGCTTTCTCAAGTACTTTTGCTTCATTTAGTAATGGTTTAACATCAAGTTCCATTTTTGTTAAACAACAAATTGTCTTTACTACTTCTGCGGCCGCATTATAATCCGCACTATTTTTTGCATTGCCCATTATACAAAATGCTTCAATATTATTGTCTTTTAGTGCAAGCATTAATAGTGAAGTTACTCCTGAAGTAACTCCATTTTCAATTATTTCAATTTTATTTTCTTTAATTAATTTCTTGGATTTTTCATTACTTGCAAAAGCATAAACTGCTTTTCCTTCAGGTATTTTTACTCCTGAAGTTGATATTACTCGTGTGATGCCTTTCTTTTTTATCCATG
>CAZOCW010000015.1:0-13773 GCA_964578405.1 uncultured archaeon
TCCAAACATCAAAATCTTTGAGTTCTTCTAGAACTTCATTTCTTACAAGAGTGTGAAAGTCAAGTTCAGAGTAATTGTTTACTAAATCCAAATAATACGAAGCAAAGGCATTAGCAGAAAGAGGACAAAGACCACTAAAATTTCTTTTTAATGCATCAAAAGAAAGTTCATCATTTTCTTCAAAAAGTTTTGTGAATTGATAATATTTACCAAGTTCGTCTAAATACTCTGTGTTTTTTGAAGAATCAATTACTCCAACTAATCTCTCCCAATTAATTATATTATCAAGCCAAAGAGAAGGAATACTTTTTTTATAAACCATTGGATTATTGTAAAGAATAATATTCGCACTCGTTTGAGTAAATAATGAATCAAAGAAATCAACAAATTCAAGTTCTCTTTCAAGTGCTGAAATAGGCACATTTACCACGCACAAATTGGAAAATTCTTTTGCTTCATTTATTTTTGAAATAATTTCATCAGTACTTGTACCAAAACAACCAACAATAAGTACTCCTTTGGAACCAATTTCATTATGCACAATTTGGACAATTTTTTTCCTTTCTTCATTTGATAAAAGTTCACTTTCTGAAAATGAATTTAATACAAAAAAGTTTTTTACTCCTTTATTCATTAAGCGTGCGGTAAATGCTTTTAGTGCTAAAGAATCAACTGTAAAATCTGAGTTCATTGGAGTTATTATTGGGAGAAGGAGACCTGAAAGTTTTTGTGGAACAAAAATCGGAACAACATCTTTTTTTCTAAAAAAAGTTAGTCCCATAAAATTTTACCCCTAGTTATTCTGATTCACTCGCTTAGAGATCACAGCTTTTGCAATATCTTTAATATTATCTCCAACTAAAGCTGCTTTCATTATCTCAAATACATATTTGTCAAGAGCTGCCATGTTTGTTGTAGGAAAACTCTCCAATAAAATTTTAACTGAAGAAAAATCAAGTGAAAAATATGCCAAACCATTAATTCTTTCTACCACTTTGCCCCTATCAACTACATTTCCTTCAAAAATAGCAAAATCAATTTTTGAAAATCTGTTTGTATAATACCCATCAACCCAAATATCATCACTCAAAAGCAAAACGTCCTTTGGATGAAGATCTTTTTCTTTTAACAAATCAAGAATAACTACTTGTTTGTGATAATTATCCAAAAAGTTTTTGTCTTTTTCTAAATTCTTCTTATGAAGCTCTTTATCAGCATCAGCTTTCTTTGAAATATAATCTTCACTAACATACAAGAAATGCTTTTTATCAAAAAATTCATTAAACTTGTTTTCTGAAAATTTTTCTAGTGCAACAGGTTCGTGATACCCAGAAACTAAATATAATTCAATTTTATTTGATTTGCAAAACTTAGTTAATTCTTTTAGAAAAACACTAGCTTTCTTTTCATCAGCTTTATAGTGAGCTATAGAAGATAATACTCCTTCCATTTCAATAAAACAAAGTCGTTTCATAAAATAAACAAGAGAAGAAGCATTAAAAAAGTAATTTTTTGGCCAAGTTTGAAGAAAAATACCTCTGAAAGAAAGTTTTTATAGGGGAAGGAGGTTATTTGATAATATGGCAAAAGTACAATCAGGATTATTCCTAATAGGAATTGGACTAGGGATGGTAATTAACTCTGTTATCCCATTACCACCAGAACTGGGCTTTGTAAAACAAATAGCTTGGCTTGTTTTCATTGTTGCAGGAACTTACTTAATTATCATAAGCACTGGCTAAAATTTCTTTTATGCAACTACTCTCAGCAGACAAAATTAATCAAATCGTGGAAGATATTACTAGAACTTATAGTTATGACTCAAAACTTAAGGCTGGCAGAAGTATTGAACAAATCCAAGAGTCAAAAAGATTTCCTGTTTTCCATTACTGTTTAGACCAAGCGGTAGTTATTGCGCACAAACTTAAACAAGCTGGATTTGCTCCTGAAATAATTATGGAATATGGTTTAAAACCATTAATTAGAATTGAAGGACACTTTTTCGTTAGAGTAAAAACTGCGCAAGGGGAGAGGATTATTGATTTAACTCGGGGAAAAACAATAATTCAAAATGAATTACCCCCATTAAGGAAATTGATTAAAAGAAAAGTAATACCTTTTAATTTAAATGAAAACCAAGGATACTTTGATTTAGGATTAACAAAACCACTTAAATCACTAATGGCAATAAAAACTGCAAAAATGAGAGCAAATCCAAAAACTTGGCAAGTAAGATTAAACAAAAGAAAACATGAAAATAAAGAACAACGATATACTGCTAATTTAAGACAAAGATTAATCAAATAAAATGCAAAACCTGGAAGAAAGGTTAAAACAAAACCAAAAACGAACACTTAAAAACTCTTTAACCTTTAAAACTGTAAATGATTAAGCGACTTATTCTTGGTTCCGCGGAGAATCCTAAGGAAGTAATCCTTGTAGGGACTGCTCACATTTCTAAAGAATCAATTAAACTTGTTGAAGATACAATTGAAGCGGAAATGCCTGATGTTATTGGGGTAGAACTTGATAAAGAAAGGCTTGCACAATTATTATCTGGAAAAAAATGGCAAGAAACTAACTTAGTTGAAATTATTGAAACTGGAAAAACTTATTTGTTCTTGCTAAATGTATTACTTTCTAATTTACAAAGACAACTTGGAGCAAATGTGGGAGTAGCCCCTGGCGCAGAAATGATGGCTGCCATAAAAAAGTCTCAAGAAAAACAAGTACCAATTCAATTACTGGATAGAGATGTTAGAATTACACTAAAAAGAGCTTTTAATGAAATGAGTTTTGGAGAAAAAGCAAAACTTGGAGGATCAATTATTGCAGGATTCTTTGGGGCTGGAGAAAAAATTACTGTTGAGAAGATTGAAGAACTAAAGAAAGAAGATTTGATAAATAATTTAATGAAAGAAATGGGAAAACAATTTCCTTCAATAAAGAAAGTATTGGTTGATGAGAGAGATGTTTATATTGCTGAAATGATAAAACACTCCCCTGGTAAAAAAATTGTTGCGGTTGTTGGAGCTGGACACTTACAAGGAATTATTGAATACTTAGAAAAAGAAAAGAAGGTTAACTTAGCAGATTTAAATAAAACTCCAAAGAAAACAAATTACTTCAAAATGATTACTGCTCTTTTACCAATAGTTTTCCTCATAATTTTAGTTTGGGGATTTTATGTAAAAGGAGTAGATACCACTCTTAACATGCTACTTTATTGGATATTAATTACTGGAGGATGCGCTGCAATTGGAGCACTAGTTGCAAGAGCACACCCTTTCTCTATCGCAGCGGCTTTTGTTTCAGCACCAATTACTACTTTACACCCCGCCCTTGCTGCAGGATGGATTAGTGGACTTGTTGAAGCAAGATTTAATCCACCAAAAGTACTGGACTTTGAAAAATTACCGGAAGTATCTTCGTTAGGAGGATTTTACAATAACAAAGTTACACACATCTTAATTGTTGCGGCACTAACAAACCTTGGAGCAACAATTGGAATCATAATTGCATTCCCTACTTTAGTAGCTCTCCTTGCGTAAAGGTTATAAAGTAAAAATACTTATTATTAGCATGGCAAAAGAAGAATACATTCAAATCTGTCCAATATGTGGAAGTAGAAAAATAGGATTCTATTACGAAGACAAAGCAACTGAAGCTGGCGGAGTAGAAATGTACACCTGCATGAGATGTAAAAACATATTTGCTTTCCCACTTGAAATTGATAAAAAATCAGCAAGTAAAATTAAAGAAGTTGAACTTACAGAAAAAATAATTAAGAGCACTCCTGAAGAAGCAAGAATTCCTGTCGGAAAACTTGAAGTCGGACTTTATTGGAAAATTAGTGGAGCAATAATTTCAATTCTTGGAGCAGGATACATTTTTGCATCATTCTTACCAGGATTTTGTTTCATGGAAAATTTTACAAATATTTGCATACCAAATTTAATGCCCCTTAAACAATTAATACTTGGGCTTGGAATTGTTGCCGCAGGATCATTTTTGATACTTGAGTCTTATTCAATATCAAATCTTAAACAAAAACAAAGTATCTTACTAAGAATTGGAATTGTGATGGCGCTAATAATCATTGCAACATTCCCTTCACTTGGAATGATATAATAACAAAAGACACTATTGCAAAAAAGCAACAAATCTTTTGAGAAATTATTCAAGTCTTGTTCCTTGAGGAATTGATTCATCAGCAAAAAAGACTTTGTATTTATTTTCTGTGTTTCTTGCAGCTAAAATCATCCCATTACTTTCAATTCCTGCTAATTTTGCAGGAGCTAAATTGAATACAAAAGGAGCTTTCTTTCCTTGCAACTCTTCTTTAGCAAAATATGGTTTTAATCCAGCAACAATAGTTCTTTTTTCTGTTCCAAAATCAACGCTTAATTTGTACAATTTATCTTTACCAACTATATCTTCTACAAGTTCAATTAAACCAACTCTAAGTTCAATCTTTAACCAATCAGCAAAAGCAACTTTATTACTTATTACTCCCACTGGAGCAGCTTCTATTTTCTTTTCAACTAATGCCCCTGATTTTTGTTCAAAAGGAAGATTAGTAAGTTCTTCAGGTCTAACTTGTATATCACTCATAAAATCACTAAATAATTTGTTAAATAAAAGAATTAAAAATCAAGGGGGTACTTTATAGAAGAGTTACTCAAATGTATTTGAGAAAGCACTTTTTAACCACCTCCAAACACAATCTATTTGTATAAATGAAAAGGGAAAAAAAGAAGATGAAAATATGGACGATATATATAATACAAAACCAATAACACAAAACAAAGTTGTGTTCTTTGATATAGATGGAGTTTTGACTCCAAATGCGGACTTTGTTCCTGGAAAAAGCCCACAAATAACAAATGAATCTGTAAGAATTCTCCACAAATTTGTAGATAAAGGATTCCTACTAGTGTTTCTTACTGCAAGAGGAGTAAATGAATTAAGACTAAAAAATGGATTTGAAAATCTACTAAAAAAAGAAGCCTTACTTGAATACTCCTTAATTTATGGTTCTGCAGGGCTAGATTACGCAACTTATGGGAATGAATTTAAAATAAAAAACAATAATCCTTTATTCAAAAACGGAAATGCTGTTCTTGAGAACAAGGAAGTAATCAAAAGAGAAACATTTGGCAATTTAGATCAATTTCTCCTATACAAAATGCTTCTTGGAAGAGAAATCCAACAACAATTAAAGTACAAAGGGTTCCACATTGCCCCCGCAATAAATGAAAAACTGTTAACTGATGCTAGATTGTTTTATCAATTAAAAAACAATAATAAAAAAGAAAGACAAAAAGCAGTTATTGCTGCACAAAAAATTGCAAACGAACTGAGAGAGGCATTCATTAAAACAAACAAATACGGTTCTCCAGTTGATTTAATTGCAAAAGATATTGTTGCAGGAATTGCAATTGAACCAGCAATACTAGGAAAACACTTTGGGGTGCTACGAGCACTAAAACTATTAGAGATAAAACCAAAGGATGAACTAATTGGATACGCTTTTGGAGACAATGATTCTGATGCACAAATGAAAATAAGAAAAGATATTAAATTTGTTAAAATTAATGGAACGAACCGCGATTTTATTAAAAAAGCTGAAGCAATACTTGAAAAATACTAATTCAAGTAATTAATTTTTAAAAAAAGTTTTTCCTGTATTGGAAAAAGTGTCCAACATAATGAGTTTATATTTATCTTTCTTTTCTTTTCTTAATGTAAGGGAGCAAATTTCCTTTTTTCTCAGCTTCAATAATCAGATCTTTAGCATAAAACATTCTCTGAACTGAACCAACCATTGAAATAAGTGCGATTAAGTAAAGGAATAAATCAATGTAAAATAAACCAAATACTGCTAATAGCAATGCAATTAACACCAGAACTAATTTATCAGCATGTTCTCCAATAGCTGGCCAATCCCTATTATCAGTAATCACAATTAGTGCAACTCTTGGTTTTGCATAAGAAGAAATTGCTGAAAAACCTACTGCTAAAACAGAAGGGATAGCAAGCCCAGGAACAAAAACAAAAGAACCAAGCATTGCAAAATCAACAAACTTATCAATCATGGTTTCAAAGTAATTACCCCAATTACTTCGCATGTTTAATGCTCTTGCAACAGTCCCATCTATTAGATCCATTGTCGGAGCAAGAATGAAAAAAATTAATGCAAACAACCAATTTCCTTGAGTAACATAATATGCCCCAATTATTGCTAACACTAAACCGAAAATAGAAATTGTGTTAGGAGAAATTTTTAATTTAATAAAAGGAACTGCAAGTAATTGCGCTAATGGTTTTACACTATTTCTAAGAGCTGAAATCATATTTACACCTTTGATACTACTGGTTTAATTCTTTTTAATGCCAAATTGTAAGCTTTAACTAACTTTCTTTTTTGCTCAATTGGACCTACAAAATTTTGAACAGTCCATTCCCTTGGATTGTGTAGATAGGGTATTGAAAGTAATTGTTCGAAACATTTTGGGTTTTTTTCAAGATTAACTTCAACTGGAAATGGATTTGGAGGAACCCCTGTTCTAGCATAAAGTGTAGAACAAAACTCGGCTTTTGATTTATCCGATAATTCCCCGACAAAAATAAAATCCAAATCAGTTGGAGGGGTTGATTTTTTTACTACTCCCCCAAATATTATGACTCCCCAAAAAGAATGTTCTTTTGCACGATAAGTATTAACTAAGGAAGAAAAAGAGCCAAATATTTCTTTTCTTGAAGCAAAAACTTTTCTGGATTTAATTAAAACTTTTCTTTCAGCACTAGATTTTGATTCTAACACTTTTTTGTAAACTTCTTTCACTTTACGTTTATCAATTTTTGAGAGATTGGATAAAAACATAAAGGCTTTACGTTCAGGGCCTTTTTTTGGAAAAAACTTTCTTACTTTTTTTAATTGAAATGTTTGAGCCACAATTTACCTCTCCTTCATCAAGTGTCTTCTTGCAAATTGAGTTTGAGCATGATGCCAAAGTTTTGCTTTAGCATTTGCTAAAACATTTGTTCTGCATTTTTTTATTTCTCTTCTAAACTCTTCCTCATTAACTGCATCAATTTCAGTTAAACCATTTCCAATCTCCTCAGGAGTGTGCGCATCACTCACACCAAGACAAGCTATTTTTCCCCTAACTTCTTCACTCATTGCAAATTTTTCTGCTTTTTTGTTCAATCCTTGATAATATGCTCTTGCATTATAAATTTCCATTGCATCAAATCTTTTCCATTCTTTTGGAAAAACTTTTAGATTTTTTCTTGGCCAATCAAATGGATGCGGGCAAGAAATTAATGCATCTTGTTTTTTTACTTCATCAAAAATATCTTCTAAAGGCAATGGAACTATTGGAGAACTTAAACAATACACTACAACTTCCCCAACACATTTTTTAGTTTTTTTATCTTTTAGAACTTTAATTTCTTCCCCGGGAATTAATACAACCCCTTCTTTTTTTGCTATTTGCTTAATATTTCCGTCTCCGTGGTACGCACCCATGTTATTGTGATCAGTTAATGAAAACCCAATTCCTTTTGCTTTACAAACTTTTACAATAGTTGAGGGTTTTGTTAAAGCATCAATACTAAACCGAGAATGCATGTGTAAATCAAAAAGCATCAAATCAAATCCTGCAAATTTACTATTTTCTTTCAAAAGAATAAAGGAACTAACTCTTTAAAACCCCTTTTACCCCAAAATATAACATTATGAATGTAAGTCAAATACGAGCAGATTTCCCAATTCTACAAAGAAAGATACGGGGAAAGGGCATAGTTTACTTAGATAGTGCAGCTACTTCACTAAAACCAAAACAAGTAATTGATGCTGAAAAATATTACTATGAAAATATTGGCGCAAATGTTCATAGAGGACTACACATCCTTAGCGAGGAAGCAAGTAGAACTCATGAAGAAGCACATGAAACTGTTGCAAAATTTGTTGGTGCAAAAAAAGAAGAAACTGTTTTTGTTAGAAATGCAACTGAAGGAATGAATCTTGTAATGTATTCCCTTTACAACTCAAACTTTTTTAAAAAAGGGGACAAAATTCTTGTTACAAAAATGGAACACCACGCAAATATTGTCCCTTGGCAATTTCTTGAAAGAAAAATTGGAGTAAAATTAGAATACATCGGACTCAATAAAGATTACACTCTTGACATGAAGGATTTTGAAGAAAAAGTTAAAGGGGCAAAACTTGTTTCTGTAACAGGGGCAAGTAACACTGTTGCCTCTCTTCCAAATTTAAGAGAGATAGAAAAATTAGCTCACAAAGAAGGAGCACTTGTGTGCGTGGATGCTGCACAATTAATTCCCCACCACGAAACAAATTTCTCTGCAATGAATTTTGATTTTATGACTTTCTCAGGACACAAAATGCTTGCCCCAACAGGAACTGGAGCTTTAATTGGAAAGAAAAAATTACTTGAACAATTTGAGCCATTTATGTTCGGAGGAGATATGATTCACACTGTAGGTTGGCACACTTCCTCATGGAATACTTTACCAAGTAAATTTGAAGCAGGAACTCCAAATATTGCTGGAAGTTATGGAATCAAAGCGGCTGTGGAATATTTGAAAAAAGTTGGAATGAATAATATTGCAAAACATGAAGAAGCATTAACTAAATTAGCACTTGAAGAAATGTCCAAGATTGATTCAATAAATGTATTTGGTCCAAAAGACCCAAAGAAACAAGGCGGAATTATTCTATTTGAATCAACTAAACTCTCCGCACATGAATTAGCCATGGCACTTAGTGAGAGCGAAAATATTTGTATTAGAAGCGGAATGCATTGTGCAGAACCAATGGTATCCTCATTAAACAAAGAAGGTTTAGCCCGAGCAAGCTTTTACCTATACAATACGGAAGAAGAAGTTAAGTTCTTTGCTTCTAAGCTAAAAGAAATACTCAAAACGTTCGGATAAAGCAAAAAAAGAGGGATTTTGCTAAAAAAAGGCATTAAATAGAGCGAATTTTAAAGGAAATAAGCCTAAAATTAGGAGAAGCGATTACTCATCTAGTTCCAGTTCGTTCATTTTCTCAATATCGCTAGTTGCAATCACTATAAACTCTCGATCACTTAATGCAAACAATAATCTCTTTTTTTCTTTAAGGGAAGGGTGAACTAATGTAGTTGCACCATATACTGCAATTGGGGGAAAATAAGTTTTTTCAATTGCTAAAAGACTAAGAACCTCACTATCTTGAGCAGGTACTAAATCCTTTTTTTTAAACATTAGATTTGCTTCTTTTGAAGTTATGGATTCGTTAATACCAAGTACTACTACAAAAAAATCCATTTCATTGTCTACAAAAGGAACTGCTTTTGCAATACTACTTGAAGAAAGGTGAACAAAGTCCGCAACTTTCTCAATCGAAGTAACACTTGGGAAGGAAATTATTTTCCCATCAATTTTATTTACTTCTAAAAAATCATTAATCATAAAACTCACACTTTAACTAATATATTTACAAATATAAAGAATTATAACCCAAACACTCTAAAGGAAAATCGGAATATGCAAGTTAATGAGAAATAAACTATCAAAATTAATTAAAAAAAAAGAATAAAGGAACGCAGAGTTTTTCCCTGCGCCCCAGGAGGTTATGATTGTTAGGCCTATTTCTTAAATTTTGGTTTCTTTGCACTTGCTTTCTTTGAAGAAACTAATGCTAGTACAACTAATATTAGGAGTACTAAGAATAGTAATCCAACTATTGGAGCTGTATATGCTGAGAACCAACCAGTAATTCCAAGAGGAGAATTTTCTTTTCCTGCAAATGAAATTAATTGAGACTTCTCGAAATTTCCTGCTGAAGTTTCAATTATTAATGAAACATTCTTATCAGTAGGTTCTATTCCTTCAGCAAACATCGTAGTTAATTTTACAACAGTAGTTTGACCAGGAAGTAAATAAACTCCTTTATTGAAATCAACAGTTGCGTTCATATCTTTGATACTAATGTTAGTTACATTGAATCCAACATTTGAATCATTTGATACAACAAATTCAACTGTTACTTCTTTTCTAGTGAAAACTTTTGTATCTGATACTGTATTGTTAACATTTACATCCGCACCAACAACTAAGTTACATGTTGCTCCGCTTGCTCTTACTACAAAGTTAATTTCTTTTGTAACATTTGCATCATTTGAGATTGTAATTGTTGCGTTATAATCTCCTTCTGTTCCTGCTGGAGGAGCTACATATACGTAAAGAAGTTTATCTTCCTTTGGAAGTAATGTTAAACTATCTTCACTCAGAGTTATCCATGGAGGCACAACAGCTCTAATTGCAATTTCTTGTGCAAAGTAACCTGTGTTTGTTACAACTAATGGAATTATTGTTCCATCACAACAATTTGCATCAACTATGTTTGGCATTGTAAAGTTCATGTCGTGACATTCAAGTTCTGGGATTGTGAAAACACTTACAGTTTTTGACAATGTTCCCGCAATAGACTCAGCAGTAATTGTTTGAGTTAATGCATACTCTTCAGGAACAGTTCCAACAAGAGTAACTGTTTTTGTTTCTCCGCCATTGATTAATAATTCACTTTGAGTGAAATACAACCAAGTTGAATCAATTGATAACTTGAAGTTTTGAGTTTCTGTACCTTTATTTGTAAAACTAAATGATTGGTTTACTACTCCTTGTTTACATACTAAAATATTATTTGCTTCCATTGAAGCATCATAACAATTTTCGAACGCAAATGGGAATACTAATTTATTTTCCACAAAAGTTGACTTAGCTAAAACTGTTTCATTAATTGATCCTGCATTTAGAGGAGTAATTGTGAAACTTACATTCTCGCTTGAATTTGCATCAAGAGAAATTGATTTTGTTTCAATTGTATTATTATCAATTGCTATTGAAACGTTAACATCAGTGTTTTGTGTTCCGTTGTTTGAAACCTTAAACACTTGTGTTTTCTTTCCTAAACATGCTGAAGTTGTGTTTTCAACACTTGTTATATTTAAATCATAACAATTTTCGAAAACATAATCAATACTTGCTTCGAAATTAGTGTCATAATTCTTAGAATAAACAACTATTACTCCTGAAGTTACCATTGGAGCGTGTTTTTTAATTATCATTGAAACATCCACTGGTTTATTCACATCAAGTGCGATTGTACTTTTTTCAAAGTAAGCAATATCTTTACTTAATGGCTTTCTGTTTGAATCAAGCAAATAAAGAGTTAATACATCATTTTTGTCTGAAAGGTTAGTTGCTGTGAATAAAACATTTTTGTCAAATTCTTCACAAGATTTTGCTCTGTAATAATTTGATTCAACAAATAATCCTCCAAAAGAGATTGGAACAAACTTTTGGATATTTTGGATTAAATTCTTTGAACCGCTTGCATTTGTCCTTGTATTTGACAAAGTTAATTTGAAATTGTAATCTCCTGCTTGCGTATTACAATTTGATTTCACTTTAAGTTGAGCGTTAAGTTGTTCGTAGGGATTAAGAACAAACTTAGTTTGAGGATAATTTCCCCAATTGTCTGGAAGTCCAGTTTGTAATAATACAAATTCATCAATAAACTTTCCAGTGTTTTTTACACTTACATCAAAAATATTTTCTTGACAAGGTTTTGAAGAACTATATGCTGGAGATACTGTGTAATCAAATGAATGACATTGATTTACAACTACTTCAAGGGATTTGTTATAATCTTCTGGGCCTGAAATTAAAACATTCGCCACATAATCTCCGGAAGTTGCATAACATTCAGGAGTTACGAATGCATAAAAGTCTCCACAAGAATTTGCATCTAGTGCTAGTGCACTTGGTGCAATTGAAAGCCATTTAGCTGCTCCGCCAGTTGCTGAAATATTATAAGTTCCAGTTACATCCGCACAAACAGTGTATTTTTCTTTAACTGAATCACATTGGCACAAATTTGCATAATTTGGACCGTCCACTGATAATGCACTAACTGTTGTCAATGCTATTAACACTGCAAACAGTACTCCTAGTATTCCTAATGTTCTACTTTTCATTCCCAATCATCCCCATATAAATATTAATTATTTGTAACCCAAGCTTCTTTCTTTCTTGGTTTAGTTAATCTTACGATACCCAAAATAATCACCGTAAGCAAAACTATAAAAAGAATTGCGAGTAAAATGGATCCAATTACCCCTAAAGAGTCTAAATTTGAGCCATTTTCAAGTCCAAACCCAAATAATCCGGCAAATAAACCAGTACCAAAATCACTCTTTGGATTTGAAGTTATAGTCAAACCAAATGGCTTTTTGTTAGCCATTGCGCCTGAAGAAATAACAAATACTGGAGTAAATTCTCCATTTGTATCCCCTGCAATTATATTTCCTGAAACACTAATACTTGCTCCTGAGGCAAGTGAATCAATTGTAACTGAATTAATGTTCACATCTTTTGGAACATTTTCAAATGAAACAAGTATTCCTTTAAGTGTATTTTCACTATTGTTTCTAATTACAATATCATAGGAGGATGTTGTATTTCCTTTCATTGTAATTTGTTTTGTTGAACTTACAATTTCAAGGTCATCAAAAGTTGTTCTTCCTTTTACATTAAAGTAAATAGTTGAAGTTAAATTTACTGGACCTGTTGCTCTTATTTTGAAACTTTGATTATCTTTTACTTGTGCAAAAGGAGTGGTTGTTACTGCAACGTAAATTATTTTTCTTTGACCTTTTG
Source organism: uncultured archaeon (assembly GCA_964578405.1). Classification (GTDB taxonomy): domain Archaea; phylum Iainarchaeota; class Iainarchaeia; order Iainarchaeales; family JAAZKV01; genus JAAZKV01. The sequence goes on from CAZOCW010000015.1 coordinate 12,736, forward strand.
CTACTTTAACAATTGGTTCAGAAACACTTACATTTACTCCAGTAGGCAAATCAAATGCAGAAATATTATAATTTGCATCAAAATCTCCACTATTGAATAATTCAAGTTCAAATACTTCAGTACTACACCAATCAATATCTTTTGATTGAGTTCTAACAATTAACCCTGCGTGATCTTCACCTAAAACATTTAAGCAAATACTTTTTTGTTCAGTGAATGAATTCCATTCAGATCCATCACTACCAGAGATTGTTAATAATTGATTTCCTGCTTGTGCATCAGTTGGCACTTGGATTGTATAATTAATTACTTTACTTTCCCCATAATTTAGTGAAACTTTATCATAAGCTAATACACTAGGCATTCCGTAAATTGCTAGGAAAAAGTCTCTTGGATTATAGACACAACCTTTTGTTCCAGCTTGTCTTATAATTGAAAATTGACTTTCAAAAGTTTGTCCTCTTCTAACATCAAAGCAAATATCTGGTGTTGAAAGAACAAAAGTTCGTTCTTTAATTTCTGAACAATCAACAACATCCACGGTTAATCTTTTTTCTATGTGATAATTATCTGCGTCCCCGCTCAATGAAATAAAATATTTTCCAGTTGCAAGATTTCTCGCATTTATTACTAATGGAACTATTTTTTCTTGCCCACTAGTTAAATCAACGTGATCTTTTGTGAAATATGGTAAAACAAATCCATTATCTGCAACTAAATTAATTTTCTTTGTTTCAGAAGAAGTATTTCTTACAAATACTGAAAGTTCTTTACTTTCTCCACTACATACTTTTCCATCAAAGTCAGTTATTCTAAAACCATCAAAGTTAGAACAAGTCCCAATTGTGAAATTGTAATTAAGTGCAAGGTTTGTATCATCTGCAAATAATTTTACTTGGTAATTACTTCTATCTGATCCACAAGTATTTGCGTTTAAAGTTATAAAAGCCGTTTCTTTATTATTTACACAAACTTCACTTGGACTTACTGAAACATCCAAAGTGTGTCAACTTGATCCCGAGATGATCGATATACCGG